>NZ_JAFEVQ010000007.1:0-136030 GCF_020882855.1 Curtobacterium sp. GD1
ACCCCCGCACACACACTCAACCCCGCAGCACCCGCGCCCCCAGCGCCATTGCAAAGGAGCAACCCATGTCCGTCAACACGAGTCCACGCCTCATCAGCGTCCAGCTCGTCGGTCTCGACGAGGACCTCGGCGCCACCTCGAGCGACGTCATCCGCGTCCTCGCCGACCGCGTCGCCGCGACCGGCCGCGCGGCGGACGGGGCGTCCCTCGCCGCTGACGCGATCAAGCGCGAGGCCAGCGTCGGCACCGGCGTCCCCGGTGGCATCGCGATCCCGCACGCCCGGTCCGCGTCGGTCTCCGAGCCGACCCTGGCGATGAGCCGCCTCGCCCGGACGGTGTCGTTCGGCGCCCCGGACGGCGACGCCGACATCGTCTTCATGATCGCCGTGCCCGAAGGGGCCGACAAGGACCACCTCACGGTCCTCTCGACCCTGGCCCGTGCGCTCATCCGCGAGGACTTCACCGCCGCCCTCCGCGCCGCCGCCACCCCGCAGGAGATCGTGGACCTCGTCGACCGCGAGGTGAGCGGCGAGGTCGCGCAGGCCGGCGTCGGGAACGCGAGCAGCGCCTCCAGTACGACCGTCACCGGCCAGGAGGCGCGACCCGCCGCCGCCACGCACGCCGCGGACGGCGACGCGGCCGGGTCCACCGCCGGAGCACGCAAGGTGCTCGTCGGCGTCACCGCGTGCCCGACCGGCATCGCGCACACCTACATGGCAGCCGACGCCCTCGTCGCCGCGGCCCAGCGCGCGGGTGCCGAGATGCACATCGAAACGCAGGGGTCCTCGCAGGTCGAGCCGCTCGACCCGGCCCTCATCGCCCGCGCCGACGCCGTCGTCTTCGCGGTCGACGTGGACGTCCGCGACCGCGGCCGCTTCGCCGGCAAACCCCTCGTGGCCGGCCCGGTCAAGCGCGGTGTCGACGAGCCGGACAAGATGATCGCCGAGGCCCTCCGAGCCGCTGACGACCCGAACGCCGCACGCGTGCACGGCAACGCGGCCGAGGCCGGCTCGAGCACCGCCAAGGACGAGCACTTCGGGCAGGCGCTCAAGCGCTGGCTGCTCACGGGTGTGAGCTACATGATCCCGTTCGTCGCGGGCGGCGGGCTCCTCATCGCGCTCGGCTTCCTGCTCGCCGGCTACGGCATCGCGCTGACCCACGGTGACTCGGGGCAGAACAACGCGGTCTACACGCTGACGAACTACACGCTCCTGAACCTGCCGCCGGAGGGTCTGGCGTACTACCTCGGTGCCGCCGCGTTCCAGATCGGTGGCGTGTCGCTCGGGTTCCTGGTGGCAGCGCTCGCCGGGTACATCGCCTACGCCATGGCCGACCGGCCCGGCATCGCTCCCGGCTTCGTCGCCGGTTCGATCGCCGTCTTCATGAACGCCGGGTTCCTCGGTGGCCTGATCGGTGGTCTCATCGCCGGTGCCGCCGCCTACTGGATCGGCCGCATCCCGACCTGGCGTTGGCTGCGTGGCCTGATGCCCGTCGTGATCATCCCGCTGTTCGCGTCGATCATCGCCTCGGGGCTCATGCTGCTCGTGCTCGGCGGTCCCATCGCCTGGCTGATGACCCAGCTGACCGAGTTCCTCAACTCGCTGTCCGGTGCCTCGGCGATCCTGCTCGGCATCATCCTCGGCCTGATGATGGCGTTCGACCTCGGCGGCCCGGTCAACAAGGTGGCGTACGCGTTCGCGGTCGCCGGCCTCGGCGCCGGATCCGCGACGAACGTCGTCCCGTTCGAGATCATGGCGGCCGTGATGGCCGCGGGCATGGTCCCGCCGCTGGCCCTGGCGCTCGCCTCGACCGTGCTCTACCGCAAGGGGTTCACGAAGCCCGAGCGCGAGAACGGCAAGGCCGCGTGGCTGCTCGGTGCCTCGTTCATCTCCGAGGGTGCGATCCCGTTCGCGGCGGCCGACCCGCTGCGCGTCATCCCGGCGTCGATGGTCGGTGCTGCGGTCACTGGAGCGATCTCGATGGCTGCCGGCGTGACCTCGCGGGCGCCGCACGGTGGGATCTTCGTGTTCTTCGCGATCGGGGACGTGGCGATGTTCATCGTCGCGATCCTCGCGGGCACCGTGGTGTCGGCGCTCGTGCTCGTCGGGCTGAAGAAGTTCGTGCGGCGGGCCCCGGCGGCCGACGCCGCCGTGTCCGAGACGGCGGACGACCGCGTGGCGGTCGCCGTGTAGTGGTCGTCACCACCTGATTGACGGGCGCGCCCCGCTCAGCGGCAACGCGAAGCGTTGCGCGGGGCGCGCCGACCGAGCCTGCGAGGGAGGGGTGCCGGCTGGCACCGCGCCTCCCGTGCGTCCGTCCGTCCGTGGTCGCAACCACCGCACTTCGTGAGCAGGAATGGTCGGGTGGGCAGGCACGACCCGACCGTTTCTGCTCACGAAACGCAGCGCGCGCCAGCGCGGGCGCGCGCGTGCAGGCGCGCGGACTCAGTCCGCGATGTTCGCGGTGACGGCGTCGATGTAGGCCGCACGCTCCTCGCGCGAGTGCGGCCGCCCCGGCACCCCCGGCCGCTGCTCCCACGGGAACGGCCCGGCGTCGTGCCGGTACTCGATCCCCATCGCCTCGAGCCGAGCGAGGTGCTCGGCGAGCCGTCCCCGGAACTCGGCGACGTCTCGAGGCCCGGCGACGTCGGCCGACCAGAGCGCCTCGGCGAGGGCGGCGACCCGCGGGAAGAGCTGGTAGTCGAGCTTGCGGGCGGTGTCCACGTGCTCGGTCCACATGTTGCCCTGGCCGCCGATCACGTGGGCGCGCTCGGCGTCGGTGAGGTCCGCCGGCACCGGGTCGAAGGCGAACACGTCGTCGACGGACAGGACGATCGACACCGGGATGGGCTCGGTCTCGAGGTCGCTCTGCCGGTAGTCGAGGTACACCTGGTCGTCCGGGGCGGAGATCACGTCGTGCCCCCGCTTCGCCGCGGTCCGGGCGCCGGTGAGCCCGCGCCACGAGAGCACGGTCGCGGACTTCGAGAGCGTGCCGCCCTCGAGGATCTCGTCCCACCCGAACGCCCGCCGCCCGTGCGACTCGACGTGGGAGGCGAGCCGGCCGATGATCCACGCCTGGAGCTGCTCCTCGTCGTCGAGGCCGAGCTCGCGGATGCGTTCCTGCGTGCGGGGGTCATCCTCCCACTGGACCTTGGGGCACTCGTCGCCGCCGACGCCGATGTACTCCGAGGGGAACAGGGCGATGACCTCGTCGAGGACGTCCTGGAAGAAGGCGATCGTGGACTCCTCGGCGTTGAGGACGTCCTCGGCGATGCCCCACTCCGTCCACACGTCGATCGGCTCGCCCGAGACGCCGAGCGACGGGTAGGCGGCGAGGGCGGCGCGGACGTGCCCGGGCGTCTCGATCTCGGGGACGACGGTGACGAACCGGTCGGCCGCGTAGGCGACGATCTCGCGGATGTCGTCCTGCGTGTAGTAGCCGCCGTGCGGACGGCCGTCGAACGCCGCCGGCTGCAGCACCCCATTGGCGTCCGGCACGTGCGCCCCGACCTGCGACTCCTTCCGCCACGAGCCGACCTCGGTCAGGCGCGGGTACTTCCGGATCTCGATGCGCCACCCCTGGTCCTCGGTGAGGTGGAAGTGCAGTCGGTTGAGCCGGTGCGCGGCGAGCTGGTCGATCACCCGCATGACCTCGTGCTTGGTGCGGAAGTGCCGGGCGACGTCGAGCATGACGCCGCGCCAGGCGAACGCGGGGGCGTCCTCGACGGTGACCACCGGGACCGTCCACGGGCCGGTGCCGACCCGGCCCTTGCGGTAGACGTCGGCCGGGAGCGACTGCAGGAGCGCCTGGACGCCGTAGAAGACGCCCGCCGGGCCCCCGCCGGTGATCTCGACCCGGTCGGCCGTGACCCGCAGCCGGAACGACTCGGAGCGGTCACCGGCCGGTCCGGCGGGGAGCGTGTCGTCGTCGGCGACACGGAGTGCGATCACGCCCGAGTGCGCGGTGTCGACCCCGGCCGCGTCGTCGGCGTCGCGCACCGGCAGCCCGGTCGACCCCCGCAGGGTCTGCTGCAGGTACAGTCGGACCGACTCGCTCGCGGCGTCTGCGGCGATGCGGGTCGACGGGGTGATCGCGAAGGCGCCAGCACCCGGTTCGGTGCGGCGCGGCCGTGGGATGAGCATGCCGGAGTCCACCATTCCTCAATGATCTTTCGTAATATGGAGGCTATGGCCGTGGACGAGACCGTGTCAACGCTTCCGAACGGTGTCGTCGGCAGCACACCGGGGATGCTCCGACTCATCAACTCGCGTGCGCTCCTCGCGGAGCTCTTCCGTGACGACGGCTCGCACACCGTCACCGAGCTCGGGCAGACCGTGGGCCTGTCGCGCCCCACGGTCGAGGCGGCGCTGGCCGACCTCGTCGACGAGGGGTGGGTCACCGAGGCCGAGGCGATCGCCACGCCGAACAAGGCGGGTCGCCGCGCGAAGCGGTTCCGCGCGGACGCCGGGGCCGGATCGGTGCTCGGGGTCGACCTCGGGCTGCACGGCATCGTGGGGCTCCGCTCGGACCTCCGCGGTCGGCAGCTCGCCCGGGTCGAGGAGGTCTACACCGACCTCGCCTCCGCCGAGCAGGCGTGGGAGAGCGTGCAGGACGTCGTCCGTCGTCTGGTCGAGGGCACCGACCCGTCACGGCTCCTCGCCGCCACCTTCGGGGTCCCGGCCGTCGTGGACCGTTCCGGCGAGATCGACTACACCGTCGCGGTCCCGCAGTGGGTCGAGCGACGGGTCCCCGGCCGGATCGGCGACCTGTTCCCCACGGCCACCACGTTCTTCGACAACGACGCCAAGCTCGCCGCCACCGCCGAGGCGATGTGGGGACGCTTCCGCGGCGTGCAGGACGGCCTGTACCTGGTGATGGGTCGCCAGATCGGCGCGGCCTACCTGGTCGACGGGTCCCTCGCACGCGGTGCGCGCGGGGCGGCAGGCGAGATGGGCGGCCTGGCATCGACCGGCTGGCCCGACGCACCCGCCCGACTGGAGGCGCGGATCGCCCCCGGTACGGACGTCGAGTCCGTCATGGCGTCGGCCGGGCAGGGCGATCCGGACGCCGCCGCGGCCGTGCGGGCGCTCGCCGCGGACGTCGCGCCCGGGGTCGTGCAGCTCATCGCGACGATCGACCCCGAGGTGGTCGTCGTCGGGGGCGAGGTCCTGCCCGCGGCCCCGGTGTTCTGCGAGGCCCTGACCGAGATCGTCACGCCGCAGCTCCGGCACCCCGTCGAGATCGTCCCGTCGACGGTCGGCCGCGACGCCGTGGCCCGCGGCGCCCTCGCCCGTTCCCTGACCCACGTCCGGACGACGCACATGGGACTCGGCTGACGTCCAGGCTGCGTGCCGGGTCCTGACAGGGCACTCAGGCACCATCGGGGGATGACGACTGCCGTGGCTGCGCCTGCCCACACCATGACCGTCGCCGCCGGCGACTCCGCCGCGGACCCCGAGATGGGCGGGCTCTCCGGCCTCGTGCTGCAGCTCATCGACGCCCTGGGGGAGTGGGGCGTCGCGCTGATGCTCTTCGTCGAGACGGTCTTCCCGCCGATCCCGTCCGAGGTGATCCTGCCGTTGGCCGGGTTCCTGGCGGGTGCCGGCCGGATGAACCTCGTGCTCGTCCTGCTGCTCGCGACGCTCGGCTCCTACCTCGGCGCGCTGGTGCTGTACTGGCTCGGCGCCGTCATCGGCTTCGAGCGGACGACGCGCTGGCTCGGCAAGCTGCCCCTCGTCGACGAGGACGACTTCCGCAAGGCGGCGGACTGGTTCCACCGGCACGGCAAGAGCGCGGTCTTCTTCGGCCGGTTCGTGCCGATCGTCCGCAGCCTCATCTCGCTGCCGGCCGGAGCGGACCGGATGCACCTCGGGACGTTCTCGGTGTTCACGATCATCGCGAGCGGGATCTGGAACAGCGCCCTGGTGCTGCTCGGAGCGGCCTTCGGGACCCAGTACGACAAGGTCGAGCAGTACACCGAGTGGATCGACCGGGTCCTCTACGTGGCGATCGCCGTCGTCGTGGTGACGTTCGTCGTCCGACGGGTCCGACGGGTCCGACGCGTCCGAGCCGAGCGGAACCAGCGCACCGAGCACGGCGCAGTGGCTGCCCGAGGCCGTCGTCGCGCCGAGCCCGCCGGCGACTGAGCGCTCACGCCTTCGTCAGCGCCGACTCCTTGTGGGCGGCGCGCTTGCCGGACTTCTCCGACTCGACGATCCAGTACGGGTCGTCGTCGCGCGGCTTGAACGACTGGCCGTCGAACTCGAAGTCCGAGACCCGCTTCTGCACGAGCGTGCCGGTCGTCTTCCCCTGCGACGTGTTCCAGTGCACGGTGTCGCCCTTCGACAGCGCCATGGTGTCCTCCTTGCGTGATCGCTCACCTGTTCGGACGTCGGACTGTACCCCGATGCATCCGCATGAACACAGGGAAGTAGGCCGATCACGATGTCATAACGTCCGCGCGGATCACGGGGCGGCCGCGTACCGTAGTGGGTGAGTCACCACGTTGGCAACTGCCACGGAACACCGGCTCCGGACGGAACGACATCAGCCATGACCCTGCTGAACGACACACGGTCGGAAACGGTCCTCTCGGGCCGCTACCGCCTCGTGAAGCTCATCGGCACGGGCGGCATGGGATCCGTCTACGAAGCACGTGACGAGCACACCTACCGCGCCGTCGCCGTGAAGCTCTTCGCCACGCCCGAGTCGATGACCACGGCCGACCGGGTCCGCCAAGAGCGCGAGATCCGGCTGCTCAGCATGCTGTCGCACCCGGGGCTCATCCCGCTGTACGACGCCGGCACCCACGACTTCGAGGACGGTCCGCACCGGTACATCGTGATGGAGCTCATCGCGGACACGACGCTCCTGCGCCGGCTCGCCGGGGGCGCCCTGCACAACTACGAGGTGGCCGACCTCGGGGCCCAGCTTGCCGACGCGCTGGCGTACGTGCACTCGCGCGGCATCGTCCACCGCGACGTCAAGCCGGCGAACATCCTCATCAGCGACGAGGGCTCGTCGGGCTTCGCGCGCACCGTGAAGCTCACCGACTTCGGCGTCGCCCACTTCGTCGACGGCTCGCGCCTGACGAACGACGGCACCATCATCGGCACGGCCGCGTACCTCAGCCCCGAGCAGGTCGCCGGGGAACCGATCGGCTTCGCCACCGACGTCTACTCGCTCGGACTGGTGCTGCTCGAGGCCCTCACCGGCAAGCAGGAGTACTCCGGCACCCTCATCGAGGCGGCGCTCGCACGGCTCCGCCACGACCCCGAGATCCCGGACGGCATCGCGCCGGAGTGGCGGGACCTCCTCGCGAAGATGACCGCGCGCAACCCCGACCGCCGCCCGACCGCGGTGGCGATCGCGAACGCCCTCCGCGGTGGTTCCGCCCAGATCACCGGTCCGGTGCCGCTGGGACCGCAGCGCGTGAAGCACAAGCGCGACCACCGCCTGCACCGTGCCGCGCACCGGCACGCCAAGCGCGGGACGTTCGTCACCGTGCGGCGCTGGCGGCGGCGGAACGTGCTCGTCGGGTCGTTCGCGGCCTTCGGCGTCCTGGTCGCCTGCGGGGCGTCCTACGTCGCCGGCACCCTGCACTAGGCCGGTCGCACGGCCGCCGCGCACCCCGTACCGGCGGCCGCTCCGCACCTCCGGGGTCCCTGGCAGGATGGACGGCATGACCGACCAGCGATGGATCAAGATCTGCGGACTGTCGACCCCTGCGACCGTGGACGCCGCCATCGACGCGGGTGCGGACGCGGTCGGGTTCGTCTTCGCCGCCGGCAGCCCCCGGACCGTGACGTCGGACCTCGCGAAGGAGCTCGTCGAGCGGGTGCCGGACGGCATCGACGCGGTCGGGGTCTTCCGTGACCAGGAGATCGACGAGGTCGTCGGCATCGCCTCGGCCGTGGGGCTCACCACGCTGCAGCTGCACGGCGGCGAGTCGGCCACGGACTTCGCGCGCGCCCGCGACGCCGGGTTCTTCACGATCCGGGCGGTCGCGGCCGAGGACTACCTGGCCGAGACGCCGGAACAGCGCGCGTCCTACGACCACGACCTGCTCCTGCTCGACGCCGCGGTGCCGGGCAGCGGGCGGCTCATCGACCCCGCCTCGATCACGGGGAAGGTCGACGAAGCGTGGATCCTCGCGGGCGGGCTGACGCCGGCCAACGTGGTCGCGGCGATCGAGTCGCTCGACCCGGACGGCGTGGACGTGTCGAGCGGTGTCGAGTCCGAGCGCGGCGTGAAGGACGAGGCGAAGATCCGGGCGTTCGTCGAGGCGGTCCGCAGCATCCCCTGAGTGGTTCGCCGCGCCTCCCGTCCGTCGGCGCGTCAGCGCAGGGTGGGGATCAGCTCCGTGAGGAAGGCGTCGGTGTCCTCCCAGCCCTCGACCGCGTGGCAGGGGACGCCGAGGGCCTTCACCGGGTAGTCGTTGCCCTCGGGGTCGAGGCGGTCGCCGACGAACAGCATGTCGTCGAGCGCGACGCTCGTGATCTCGGCCAGGCGCTGCATGCCGTACGCCTTGTCGATGCCCTTGCGGGTGATGTCGACGCTCGTCGAGCCACCGGAACGGACCTCGAGGTCGGGCAGCTCGGCCTGGACGCGCCGACGGAGTTCGTCCTTCTTCGCGCCCGTCGGGTCCCACTGCTTCTTCACGTCGACCGGAGCGGACTGGCCGAGCGCGGAGAACGTGATCTGGGACCCGCGGTCCTCGAGGATGGGGCCCCACGTCTCGGACTCCCAGAACCCGGCGGCCTTTGCCTCGGCCTCGACCGCGGCCAGGGCGCGCGCCTTCTGCTCGTCGGTGAGGTCCTCGGCGTACTGGAGCGCCCAGTCGTCGCCGGTCCACCGGTAGTAGGCGGTGCCGCAGGTCGGCAGGAGGTGCAGGTCGTCGAGCACGAGCCCGTCGCGACGCCGCAGGGGTGCGACGAGCTGCTGCTCGAACTGCTGGAAGTTGCCGCCGGAGATCACCGCGACCGGCACGACCTCGAGCAGGGACGCGAAGGTCTCGAGCATCCGGGGGTCGAGCGCGGACTTCGAGGGGGCGAGGGTGTCGTCCAGGTCGAAGGCGACGAGGCGGGGCGTGGTCATGCCCCGATCCTGCCAGAGGCCCCCGATCACATGCCGGGTGCGATGCCCTGCCCGGACGGCGCTGCGCGATGTCTGCGGTGTCACGCGCGGTGCGTGGCGGGCACCCGGTCGCGGTCGTACGTGATGTCGGTGTAGCCGTGCGGCGCCGGGGAGCCGTCCTCGTCGAGGTTGACGAACACGACCTCGTCGATGGTGAGGATGCTGCGGTGCGTGAAGAGGTTCCGTGCCTCGGCCCGCATCGTCAGCGAGGTGCGGCCGAAGCGGGTGGCGACGAGACCGATCTCGACGATGTCGCCCTCTCGCGCGGACGACACGAACACGATCTCGGACATGTACTTCGTGACGACCTTGCCGTTGCCGAGCTGGATGATCGCGTAGACGGCGGCTTCCTCGTCGATCCAGCGGAGGAGGCTGCCGCCGAACAGGGTGCCGTTGGCGTTGAGGTCCTCCGGACGGACCCACTTGCGGGTGTAGAAGTTCATCTCGGGGCCGGGGGTGTTCGCGTCGTGCTGCATGTCAGTACATGCTACGCCCCGCCGCACACGGCAGCGGCCGCACCCCGGTGGGGATGCGGCCGCGTGCGGTGGTGCAGGACTACTCCTTGACGAGGACGACCTCGTCGAGGGGGAGACGGGTCCGCGGGGCGACCTCGCGCTCGGCGGCCTTGTCGTCGAGCTGCGACGGGTCCGCCACGGTGCCGATCGCGGTGACCGTGTAGGGCAGGAACCGCTCCGGCAGGTCGAACGCGGCACGGAGGCCCTCGGCGTCGATGCCCGCCATCTGGTGCACGTGCAGGCCCTCGGCGTGCGCCTGGACGGTCAGGGCCGCGAGGGACTGGCCGAGGTCGTACTGGGCGAAGGGACGCTCGTCGCCGTCCTCGGTCACGGTCTCGAGCACGCCGACGACCAGGGCGCTGGCGCGGAAGGCCCAGGCGGCGTTGAAGCCGAGCAGGTTCTCGTTGATCTTCCGGAACGTCTCGGTGCCACGGCGGCCGGCGACGAAGCGGCGCGGCTGGAAGTTCATGGCCGACGGGGCCCAGCGAGCGGCTTCGAGGACCGCGTCGTACGCCGCGTCGTCGATCGTCGCGGTCTCGTCGTAGGAACGGGGGCTCCACCGCTCCTCGAGCAGGGGGACGAGGGGCTGGCTGGAGTCGGTCGAACGCGTGAGCGTGCTGGAGTTCGTCGAGGTCATGGTGGGCACAACGGTATTCGATGCGTTCGCATTTCCGGCCTGAGCAACGTCACATGGTGCAAGGATGGAGCCGATGGGTGGCGTGTTGACCGGGTTCGCGATCATCGGCGCGATCATCGCCGCCGGGTACGTCGTCGGACGCATCGGACTGCTCGGCCAGCACGCCCAGTTCGTGATGAGCCGGCTCGCGTTCTTCGTGCTCATGCCCTGCCTGCTCTTCCACACGATCGCCACGGCGGACATCCACGTCCTGCTGTCGCCGATGCTGTGGGTGTCCCTGCTCAGCGCGGTCGTGGTGGCCATCGGCGCCGGCGTGGTCTTCCGGGTCGTCCTGCGCCGGCCGCTCGCGACCACGACGGTCGGGGCGCTCGCCGCGAGCTACGTCAACGCGAACAACATCGGGTTGCCGGTCGCCGTGTACGTCCTCGGCCAGGCCACCGCGGTCGTGCCGGTCATCCTGCTGCAGCTCATCGTGCTCGCGCCGATCGCGCTGACGATCCTGGACACCGCGACCTCGGCGGGCGGGAGCTGGTGGCGCCGGGTCTCGGGGCCGTTCCGGAACCCCATCATCATCGCCTCGCTCGTGGGCCTGGTCTTCTCGGCGACGGGCATCGACCTGCCGACGCCCGTGCTCGAGCCGTTCTCGCTGGTCGGCGCGGCCGCCGTGCCCGTGGTCCTGCTGTCGTTCGGGATGAGCCTGCACGGTGCGACCCCGCTCCGCGACCCGGCGATCCGGACGGACGTCATCGTGGCGTCGGCGATCAAGCTCGTCGTGATGCCGGCCGTGGCGTTCGTGTTCGCCCGGTTCGTGTTCGGGCTGGGGGACCAGGACGTCTTCGTGCTCACGACCCTCGGGGCGCTGCCGGCGGCGCAGAACGTCTTCAACTACGCGCAGCGGTACGGGGCGGCGGTGCCGGTCGCGCGGGACGTGGTGCTCATCTCGACGATCGGTTCCGTGCCGGTGCTGGTCGCGGTCGCCGCGCTCCTGCACCCGTAGTCGCGTGACGCATCGGGGCGGCGCGTACCGTGGGCGCCACCGAACGGAAGAGGAGGTCCCCGATGGACACCATGGCGATGATGAAGACCATGTCCACGAGCGAGATGCCCGTGGCGATGGACGCTGAGCTCATGCAGGACACGATGATGGCGATGAACGCCGCGTCGATGGCCGCGACGATGTGCTCCGCGAGCGACATGCAGATGGGTGCCGACATGGCCACCTGTGCCGCGATGTGCTCGAACACGGCGATGATGGCCGACACCGGCATGCGGATGATGATGCGTCCGATGGGCATGGACGCCGACAGCATGCGCGCGATGCTCACGGCCTGCGTCGCGATGGGCACGGCGTGTGCCGCCGAGTGCCGCAGCCACGCGGACATGGACGAGTCGTGCCGCTACTGCGCGATGGCGTGCGACGAGATGGTCGCGAAGTGCGAGGCGATGATGGCCTCGATGACCGCCTGACGCGTCACGCGGTGCGCGCGGTGGTCTTCCGACCGCCGGCGCTGAGGATCTCCGCGGCCGGGTGGTGGGCGACCGGGTCGCCGACCGACACGAGCGTGTCGGCGTCCGCCACCCGCAGCTGCGTCACGCCGCCGTCGAGGAACGCGACCACCACGTCGGCGGGGCGTGTCTCGACGACGACGCCGTCCCTCCAGGCACGGGGCGTGGCGTCGGCCATGACGCGCTGGATCGGAAGGATCGTCGACGGGGTCGTGCGGGACATGGCTTCACCTGCTCTCGAAGGGGTTCGGTGCAGGCAACGTACGTCGCTGGGTCGGCCCCGCTCAACGAGGGCGGACGCGGGGAGTAACAGAAGGCGTCAGAAGATCATCGGCCGGTCGTCGTCGAGCGAGGTCTCGAGGTCGAGGTCGACCGACACCGGGACGTGGTCGCTCGGCGCGTCGCCCTTCCGCTCGTCGCGGTGGATGCGGGCGTCCGTCACGACGTCCGAGAACGCCTGCGAGCCCATGATGAAGTCGATGCGCATGCCCTCGTTGCGGGGGAAGCGCAGGGACTTGTAGTCCCAGTAGGTGTAGCCGTCCGGCACGATCGGGCGGACGACGTCCTGCAGCCCACGCGCCTCGAACTCCCGGAAGGCCGCGCGCTCGGGTTCGGTGACGTGCGTGTGCCCCTCGAAGACCGAGACGTCCCACACGTCGGAGTCGAGCGGCGCCACGTTCCAGTCGCCCATCAGCGCGAGCGGCTGCTCGGGGTGCGCCGTGAGCCACTCCGAGGTGCGGTCGGCCAACTGCCCGAGCCAGTCGAGCTTGTACGTGTAGTGCGGGTCGCCGACCTCGCGCCCGTTCGGCACGTAGAGGCTCCACAGGCGGACGCCGTCGACCGTGACACCGAGGGCGCGGGCCTCCACCGGGAGGTCGGGGCCCTCGTGCCCCTTGAGGAACCCGGGCTGGCCGGGGAAGTCGCGGGTGACGTCCTCGAGCGGGAGTCGGCTCGCGAAGGCCACCCCGTTCCACTGGTTCAGGCCGTGCGCCTCGACCTGGTAGCCAGCGGCCTCGAACGCCTCGACCGGGAACTGCTCCGGCTTGCACTTGATCTCCTGCATGCCGAGGACGTCGACGTCCTCGCGCACCAGCCAGTCGACGATCCGACCCACTCGGGTGCGGACGGAGTTCACGTTCCAGGTCGCCACGCGCATGGGTCCGAACCTACCGTGCGCCGGCCCGGCGGGGCTCCGCGTGCCGGACCGTGCTCCCGGGCGGTGCACGGCACGATGGTGTTCGCTGGATCACAGGACGAGACTGCATCGGAGGCACTCATGGCATCGACGACGAACCGCGTCGACGGGACCGCGACGACCGGCACCACGACGACGCAGGTCACCACCAAGGGCCGGACGATCATCGACGACACGGTCGTCGCGAAGGTCGCCGGCATCGCCGCCCGGGACGTCCCCGGCGTCTTCGCGCTCGGCGGCAACGCGGCCCGGGCGTTCGGCGCGATCCGTGACGCGATCGGCTCGAGCGCGCTCGGCCAGGGCGTCCGCGTCGAGGTCGGCGAGACGCAGGTCGCGGTCGACCTGACGATCGTCGTGGACTACCCGACGCCGATGATGGACGTCGCCACCGCGGTGCGCACGGCCGTCACGACCGCGGTCACCGAGCTCGTCGGGCTCGAGGTCACCGAGGTCAACATCGCCATCAACGACGTGAACATCCCCGCCCTCAACGGTGTCGTCGACGACGCCGAGGGCCGCGTCCGGTGAACGCCACCGTCGTCGGCATGGGCGTCGGCGCACTGCTCGCGATCGTCGCCGTGACGCTCGGTGCCTGGGCGTTCGTCGTGGTCGCCGTCTGCATGCTCGTGGGCGGGATCGTCGCCCGCATCGTCACCGGCGACGTCGACGTGCGCCGACTCCTCGACGTGCTGCGCGGACGCCGGAGCTCGTCGTGAGCACGCCCGCCGTCGCCGGTCCCGGCAGCGGCGGACGGGTCCCCGGCTCCGACCGGATCGGTTCGGCAGCCCTCGTGCACACCGCGCAGGCGGTCGCTGCGGAAGCGCTCCGGGTGCCGTTCCAGGAGGCACGTGCCCGGGTCGCCGACGACGGCCGCGGTGGGCTGGCGGTCGAGATCACCGCACCGCTCGCCGTCCCCGCGCTGGGGAGCCACGCGGTCCCCGACGAACCCGTCACCACCTCGGCGCACCGCGCCCGCGGCACGATCGCCGAGCGGCTCCGCACCATCACCGGCCGACAGGTCGAACGGGTGACCGTGACGTTCTCGTCGTCCGTCGTCGACACCCCGAGGAGGGTCCGGTGACCGAGCGTTCCCTGCCGGCCGGCCCGACCCACGACCGGGTGTACCGCCGGATCGTCCGCCGCGAGACGAACGCCTCGCGGTCGGGAGCGGTCGTCGTCGCGATGCTCGTCACCCTCGTGCTCGCCGCGGCCGCCGTGTTCGCCGCCGCACTCGTGTTCCTCGACCAGCGTGCGCTCGGTGTCGATCCCCGTGCGGTCGTGGACGCCGCCGCCCGGGCGCCCCGCGGGCTCGACGCGACCGTCGTGGTCGGCATCGCGGCGATCGTCGCCCTGGTCGGTCTCGTGTTCCTCGCGCAGGGCCTCCTGCCGCAGCGTCGGCCCCGGCACGCGATGTCGTCGTCGCGGCTCGCCGTGGTCGTCGACGACGAGGTGCTCGCATCGGCCGCCGCGCGGGCCGCACGGTCGGCCACCCGGCTCGGTCCTGACGCGGCCGTCGGCACCGTCGGCCGTCGGACGGTCGACGTCGTGCTCCGCCCGCCCGCGGGGGCCGACGTCCCCGCGGTCGCCGCGACCGACGCCGTGACCGCGGAGTTCGCCGCGATCGACGCGCAGCCCGGCGTCACCGCGCGGGTCCGCGTGCAGCCGACCGGACGGGTGGACGGATGAACGCCACGAACCGCGTCGTCGGACGGACGGCGCTCGTGCTGGTCGGACTCGCGCTGCTCGTGCTCGGCGTCGGGGCGATCCTCGTCCAGACGCTGCCGTGGGCGGCCACGGCGTGGCACGAGCGTGCCGGCGTGCTCGACGCCCTGGGCGCGGATGCCCCGCGCGAGGCCTCGGTGACGGCGTGGACCTGGGTCCTCGGCGGTGCGGTGGTGCTCGGGGTCCTGGCGATCGTGGTGCTGTCGACGCTCGGTGGCGGTCGGGTCGGCACCGTGGTCGAGGACGACGGGTCCGCCGGCGGGGTCGCCGGTTCGGTCCGGATCGACGCCGCCGCGGTGCAGCACGCGCTGTCGTCGGCGATCGGTGCCATGCCGCAGGTGGGCTCGCTCGCGGTCGATGTGTTCCGGGTCCGGGGCAGCCGGGCGATCCGGATCCGCGTCCGACCCCGTCGCGGAGCCTCGCCGCGCGACATCACGACCGGGGTGGAGGACATCGTCGCCGACCTGGACGCCCTGCTCGGGGACCGTCTGCCGGTCCTGCTCGAGATCGCCCGGGGCGGTGCGGGCTCCGGCCGCACGGACCGGGTGCACTGAGGTCGGCATGCCGCGCTCGATCGACGGACTGTCCCGTGCGCGGGGTGCCGTCGCGGTGCCCGCGGTCGTCCGTGGCGCTGCACGGGGTCGTCCGGTGCAGGCCGTGTGGGTCAACGAGATCGGTGGCCGGACGTTCCGCATCGGTGCGGACGGCCTGGCCGAGGAGTACGTCAAGGTGCTCCCGCACGCCTACGCGCCGTGGATCGTCGGCGAGGCCGCACGCCTGACCTGGGCCTCCCGGTACGCGCGGGTCCCGGAGCTCCTCGACCACGGGGTCGACGACGAGGGGGCCTGGCTCCGCACCCGCGCGCTGCCGGGGTGGAGCGCGGTCGACCCCCGGTGGCACGACGAACCGCGCACGGCCGTGATCGCGGCCGGCGAGGGACTGCGGGCGCTGCACGACACCCTGCCCGTGCTCGACTGCCCGTTCGAGTGGTCCACCGTGCAGCGGGCCGGACGGGCCCGCGCTGCCGGTGCCGACCCCGAGGCGCTCGGTCCGGAGCCGCCCGTGGACCGCGTGGTGGTGTGCCACGGCGACCCGTGCACGCCGAACACCCTGATCGGCGCGGACGGCCGGTTCGCCGGGCACGTCGACCTCGACGCCCTCGGCATCGCCGACCGCTGGGCGGACCTGGGCGTGGCGACGATGGCGCTCGGGTGGAACTACGGCCCCGGGTGGGACGGACTCTTCCACGAGGCGTACGGGCTGCCCGTCGACGAGGAGCGGACGGCCTGGTACCGGGCGCTGTGGAACCTGGACGACGACGGCATCGAGACCGCCTCCGGCACGGAGACCGCCCACGGGACGAGCGCCGGACCGGATGCCCGACGGGACGGCTAGAAGGCCACGCCCCGCGCCTGCATGAACGGCACCGGGTCGACCGTGGCGCCGTTCACGTGGACCTCGAAGTGCGTGTGGCAGCCGGTCGAGTTGCCGGTGGAGCCGACGAGCGCGATCAGCTGCCCGGCCGACACCTGCTGGCCGGGGCTGACCCGGAACCCGCCGTTCACGATGTGCCCGTATGCCGTCTGGACCCCGCCGCCGTGGCTGATCCGCACGTAGTTGCCGTACCCGCCGTACCAGCCGGCGTAGTCGACCGTGCCGGCGGCCGCCGCGACGATGGGCGTCGAGCACCCGCTCGCGAGGTCGGCGCCGTCGTGCTTGATGACGGTGCCGTAGATCGGGTGCACGCGGTACCCGTACGGGCTGATCACGTACCCGCTGGCCGGACGGACCCACCCGGTCCCCGAGCCGGACCCCGGCGAACCGCTGGAACCCGAGCCGCTGCTGCCGGTACCGCCACCCCCGCCGCTGCCGGCGTTGGCCGCGTTCGCGGCGTTCTGCGCGGCGATGGCCCGGAGGTAGGCCTCGCGCGCGGCCTTCTCCTCCGCCGCCTTGCGCACGGCCTCGCCCTTGGCGAACTCGGCCTCGGTCCGGACCCGGCCGGAGGTCAGCGTCGCGAGCTGGGCGTCGAGCCGTGCCTTGTTGGTCTGCTGTTCGTCGTAGGCGGCCTGCACCTTGTCCGCCGCGGCCTGGGAGGCCTGCATGCGGCGCTCGGCCTCGGCAGCGAGGTCGTCGAGCGCCTCGGACGCACGGTCGGCCTGGGCGGTGAGGGACCGGGCGACGGCGGCGTCGGCGGTGGCTGCGGCCTCGACGCGTTCGGCCTGCTCGGAGAGCTTGCTGAGCGCACCGAGGTTGTAGAGGAGGTCGCTGGCGTCCTGGCCGCCGGAGATCACGGACGCGGTGACGTCGGCGCCCCCGGACCGGGCCATCTGGGCGGCGAACTGCCCCGCCTGGGCGGCGCTCTGCTCGGCGACCTCGGCGTGGTCGTCGGCGTCGGCGCGGAGCCGCTGTTCCTTCTCGGCGGCGTCCTGCGCTTCGCTCTGCGCATCGAAGAACTCGGTGCCGAGGCGCTCGGCCTCGGCCTCGGCCGCCTTCACCTTGCTCGACAGCCCGGAGATGATGCCGCGGATCTCGGTGATCTGGTCCTGCTTGTCGGACTCCTGCCCGCGCGCGGCCATGACCTCGTCCCACGAGGGGTAGGTCGCCGCGCTCGCCACCGGCGCGTCGAACACCACCGTGCCGACGAGGCCCGCGAGCGCGAGGCCGGTGGCGGCGAGACGGAGTCGGACGGCGGCACGGGGACGGGAGTGGCTGGTGGGACGAGTCACGGGCACGAGCCTATACATCCGTTCAGGCACGATCGGCCGTCGCCGCGCGGCTGTGGACAACTTCGCAGGGCGGGCGTTCAGAAGCCGCGTTCCCGCCGGACGGCATCGGCACTGTCGACGACGTCCCGCTGCAGGACGGCGGCGCCCGACGTCCCGGCGTAGTCGTACACGTCGAACCCGGTGCAGTGGGTGATCGTCGCGGGCGGGCCGAGCGAGTCCTCGACGGCGGTCGTCCAGACGTCGCCGGACCCGATCACCACGAAGGTCGGCGTGGCATCGCGGTAGGCCCCCAGGTCGACGAGCCACGGGTAGGTCGCGAACGTGTCCCGCACCTGCAACAGCTGCACGTTCGTGGACGCGTACGTGGCGAGTGGGCGGACCGTCCAGAACTGCCCGACCCCGACGACGTCCCGCCCGTCGGCCCAGCGGTCGAGGCAGGCCGCCGGGTCGTAGCGGGCCTGTGCGACCGCGCGGGCGGTGCTCGGTGCGGTGGCGATCCCGGCGAGCAGCACCCCGGCGGCCGCGAGGGCGAGCACGGCCCGGATGCCGCGTCGCGGCCGGTGCACCTGGGTCCGGCGGACGGCGGTGCGGGCGAGCTCGGCGACCGCGACCAGGGCGAGCAGCGGTGCCGTCACGATCGGCTCGAGGTACCGCGGGGTCTCCGAACCCGCGACGACGACCCCGACCGACACCGCCACGACGGTGACGAGCGGGAGCGCTGCGGCGACGAGGACGGTCCGCGAGGTCCGGACCCGCCATGCCCAGACGGTGCCGCCGACCGACAGGAGCACCCCCACGAGCAGCAGGAGCAGCCCCGCGTCGCCCGCCGCCGACCCCGCGCGGTCGTCGGTGAGTGCGGCGAAGAACCCGAGCGTCTCGCCGGCCCGCGACGGCTGGACGTAGGTCGACGGGTCGAGGGACACGAACGGCCGCAGCGGGATCCGCAGCAGGTACCCGACGACGGACCCGAGGGTAAGCGTCGCGGCGAGGAGCCCGACCGGACGCCACGGGAGCCGGCGGGCGAGTGCCAGGAGCACGAGGGTCACGACGACCGGGGCGGCCGACCACGGGACGTACAGCGGGTTCGACGCCGTCGTGCACGCGGCGACGAGGCCGAGCACGACGAGGACCGTGACGGACGCCCGCCCGAGCCGCACCGCACGGAGCACGAGCACCGCGGTGCCGAGCATCGCCAGCACCGCGCCGTAGTAGTACGTCGTCGTGGGGAGCAGGGACGCGAGCTCCAACGAGGTCGCGGTGGCCGACGACTCGGTGAGCACCAGGAGCGTCACGAACCCGAGGGCGACCGCGGACACCGCGATCCGGGCCGACCGCCGGGCCGCCGGCATGAGCTCGTTCGCCGCGGCCCGGACGAGCGCGTACACGGCGAGCAGTACGAGGACGCCGTTCAGCGCGAGCGCCTGCTGCGGCGTGGCAGTCACGACGGAGCAGAGGAGGTAGACCGGCAGCTCCGGGAAGAAGAACAGCGCCGGGGACATCGCCCACTCGAACGGCTGCCCGAGCTGCATCGACCGTTCGACGAGCGGCAGCAGCACCGAGTCCCCGTCGTACCAGAGCAGGGCGACCCTGGAGGTCGCGACGACGTGGCGCAGGGCGATGACGGCCAGGGCCAGCGCGACCAGGGCGCCCAGCGCCTCCTGGCCGACCGCGAGCCGTCGCGCGCGCCACCGCGAGCCGCCTGTCGGACGCACGACCTCGCTGACCGGGCGCGCGTCGGAGGACATGACCGGAGCGTACCGAGCGTGGCTCGCAGCGCACCCCACCCACACGGGGCAGCGCGCTGCGGGGACGACCGGCTACCCTTGTGGGCTGTGACCGACGCGCGCGACCAGCTCATCCAGTTCATCACGGACGAAGCGGTGTTCCACGGAGACTTCACCCTCACCAGCGGGAAGAAGGCGACGTACTACATCGACCTCCGCAAGGTGAGCCTGGACCACCGTGTCGCCCCGCTCATCGGTCAGGTGATGACCGACCTCATCGGCCAGGTGCCGGACGTCGCCGCCGTGGGCGGACTGACCATGGGCGCCGACCCCATCGCGAGCGCCGTGCTGCACCAGGCCGCCGCCCGCGGACTCGCCTACGACGCATTCGTCGTGCGCAAGGAGCCGAAGGACCACGGCCGCGGCAAGCAGGTCGAGGGGCCGGACCTCGCCGGCAAGCGCGTGATCGTGCTCGAGGACACCTCGACGACGGGCGGCTCGCCGCTCAAGGCCGCCGAGGCACTCGAGCGCGAGGGCGCGATCATCGCCGCCGTGGCCGTCGTCGTCGACCGCGACACCGGCGCGAAGGAGAAGATCGAGGCTGCCGGGTACCCGTACTTCGCGGCGATCGGGCTGGCTGATCTGGGGCTGAGCGCGTGACCGAGGAGCGTCCGGACGACGCGCACGAGCCCGACCAGACCGCCGGTCCCGCAGACGGGGACGACGGACTGGAGGCACGGCGCGACTCCGCCCCGGACGCTCCGTTCCACGGTCTCCGCAGTGCCGCCGACATCTTCGGTGCGCCGCGGGGCGCGGACGACTGGCCCTCGCGCCGTGAGCGGCGCGAGGCGGAGAAGACCGCGCGCGAGACCGGCGCACCCCTGCCGGACCCGTTCGAGCCGGTGGTGTCCGACGAGCCCGTGACCCCCGCGTCGTCCGCCTCGCCCGCCTCGCCCGCGTCGTCCGCGTCGTCCGCGTCGTCCGCCGAGGACGACTCCACGCAGGCGATCTCGATGCCCGAGCAGCTCGAGGCACCGTCCGAGAACCCCCAGGCCGACGCCGAGGCCGAGCGGGCCACGCTCTCCGACCGGATCCCCGCAGCGGCCCCGGTCCCGCCGTCGTCGACCGCTCCGCACCCGTCGTCGATCAGCCTGCCGACCGCCCAGTCCCACCGCGACCAGCGTGCGGCCGAGAACCGTGCGATCGACGAGGAGCGGCGCCGCACCGACCCGTTCGGCGCCGGACGCGAGGACGTCGACTGGCTCGGTCGGGCCACGGGCTCGCAGCCGGCCGACGCGCCCGCTGCCCCTGCGTTCCCCGTCGTGCCGCAGCCGGTCGGCGTGGAGAACGTCCTGCCGGCCACCGACGAACCGCCGAGCTTCACGGAGCTGCTCCGCATCGCCGACGGCGAGGGCGAGGGCACCGGCGGGCAGGAGCGCCCGTTCGACTGGGCGATCCGCGACGACGAGGCCGGCGAGGTGCCGGCGACCCTGACCACGAACGCGTTCGACACGACGGCGCTGGCCGGTGGCTCGTGGAGCCTGGCGGACGACTCGGACGACTCGGACGACCCGGACGACTCGGACGACGACGTCGTCGCGGGTGCGCTGCCGACCCCGGTCGGCGGGACGCCCGTCGTCGAGCCGACCACGGCGGTGGAGCCCGGGCACCTCGACGGCGCGACGGAGGCGCCGGAGGACGAGCCGCGCCTCCAGGCCGACGAACCGACCACGGCGCTGCCGGTCGCCGGCGGCCCGTGGTGGGCCGAGCCGGACGGCACCGTGCCGCCGACGGCTGCCCCGCCGCTGGTCGAACCGGCCGCGTCCGAGGCGGAGCCGAGCGCGTACCCCGCGCACCTGCCTCCGGCGGTCGGGCAGGACCTCGACGCCGTGATGGGCATCCGCGGTCACGAGCCGGCGCCGCAGCGCGACGAGCCGGCACCGCTCCCGGCCGCCGCGCCGGACGACCTCGACCAGTCCGAGTGGGACGGTCGCGAGACCAGCGACACGAGTGCGATCAAGGACCTCTTCGGGACCGAGGCGGTCGGGCAGCTCGGTGGGACGGGGTACGACCCGCACGACACCGGAACGCGCATGATGCCGGCCGTCGGTGCCACGCCGGCGCACGCACCCGCGCCCGAGCGCACGCCCGTGCCACCCGTGGCGCCGGTGCCGTCGGCCTCCGCGGGCGGGGGTGACCGCGACAACTTCATCAACGAGGGCTTCGCGAAGCTCCGGAACGAGGGACAGCGCGGGAAGCGGCTGCTCATCTGGGGTTCGGTCGCGCTCATCGTCGTGCTGCTCGTCGCCGTGTTCGCGCTGACGCGGTGGATCCTCGGCAACTCGATCGAGGAGCGCACGCCAGCGCCGACGTCGACCTCGGCGGCCTCGGCGGCGGCGACCCCGAAGGAGACGCCGTCCGCCGCAGCGTCGCAGCCCTCGTCGGCATCGACCTCGCTCGAGACGCTGCAGTTCGCGACGACGCCGGCGACCCCCGGCGAGCACGCGTGGACCGACCTCGCCGGCGGGGAGTGCCTGTCGCCGTTCACGAACGCGTGGGCCCAGACCTACACGGTCGTCGACTGCCAGACGCCGCACGTCGCCCAGCTCACCGCGCGGCTGCCCGTCTCGGCGAACCAGTGGCCCGGGCCGGACGCGCTCGCGGCCCAGGCGGCCGAGCAGTGCCAGACCTCGGCGGCGTTGAACGCCTCGGCCGCGGCGGCGTACGGGGACGTGCAGGTGCAGGGGTCCTACGCGCCCGACCAGGCGACGTGGGACCAGGGGGACACGTTCATCTCGTGCTTCGTCACCCGGTCGTCGGGCGAAACCATGACGGGGTCGGTCGCGCCGAGCGCGTGAGGGGTCGGGCCGGGCGGACCCGGAACGACATCACCGAGGTCGTACGACGTCGATGATGTCGTCCCGGGTCGACCGCGCCGGTGTCAGGCCGCGGCCGACACCTTCCCCGACACGTCGGAGAGGGTCCGCAGCTCGTCGGCGCTGAGCTCCAGCTCCGCCGACGCCAGCAGTGCCGGCAGCTGCTCGGTGTTGCGTGCGCTGGCGATCGGCGCGACGACGTCCGGCTGCGCCTGCAGCCACGCGAGGGCGACCGTCGCGACCTCGGTGCCGCGGTCCTGGGCGATCGTGGCGAGCGCGTCGACCACCGCGAGTCCCGCCTCGTTGAAGTAGCCGGAGACCTGGCCCTCGCGGTCCTTGCCGGCGAAGTCCTCCTTCGTGCGGTACTTGCCGGTGAGGAAGCCCGCGGCGAGCGAGAAGTACGGCACGACCCCGAGGTGCTCGGTGGCGGCCAGGGGAGCGATGTCCGACTCGTACGGCTCGCGGGTGACCAGGTTGTAGTGCGGCTGGATCGCGACGGGCAGGGCGAGGTCGTTCTCCCGCGCGATGCGGATCCACTCCGCCGCACGCTCCTTCGAGTAGTTCGAGATGGCCGTGTACCGGACGAGACCATCGCGCACGAGCTGGTCGAACGCGCGCACGGTCTCCTCGAGCGGGGTCGACTCGTCGTCGAAGTGCGCGTAGTACAGGTCGATCCGGTCGGTGCCGAGGCGCTCGAGGCTCGCGCGTGCGGCCGCGGCGACGTTCGTGGCGGAGAGGCCCTGGAACTGCGGGTGCTGGGAGACCTTCGTGGCGATGACGACGTCGTCGCGCTTGCCGGACTTCGCGAACCACGAGCCGATGACCTGCTCGGACTCGCCGCCGGAGTTCCCGGGGGCCCAGGCGGAGTAGACGTCCGCGGTGTCGACGAAGTCGCCGCCGGCCGCGGTGTAGGCGTCGAGCACCTGGTGGGAGGTCTGCTCGTCGGCCGTCCAACCGAAGACGTTGCCGCCGAGGGCGAGGGGGAACACCGTGAGGTCACTGGTACCGATGCGGGGCATGGGGATCCTTTCGTGGTCGTGTCGAACGAACCCGCCCACGCTATGCCTCGACCCTTGGCGGGCGGTCTCCGGACGTCACGCAGGACGGTGCGCTTGCATGGGGCCATGTCCGCGCTCACCACCGCACTCGCCGACCCGCGCTCGTCCGTCCGCCTCCGCGCCGTCATGGCAGCGGGGACGCACCCGGACCCGGCGGACCTCGACGTGCTGGTGGAGCAGTGCGCCGTCGAGCCGGACTTCTTCGTCCGCGACATGCTCACGTGGGCGCTCATCCGGCTCCCCGCCGACGCGGTCGTCCGTCGGGTGCTGCCCGAGCTCGACCGACCGCTGCCGCAGGCCCGGAGCCAGGCGCTGCACACGCTCTCGAAGATCGGCGACCCCGCGGTCTGGCCGTCGGTGCGGCCCCTGCTGCGGGACTCCGACGTCGGGGTCCTCCGAGCAGCCTGGCGCACCGCGGCCGCACTCGTCCCGGACGCCGAGCGGGACGCCCTCGCCCGGACGCTCGCGGAGCACCTCGGCCGTGGCGACCAGGAGACCCGGCTCAGTCTGTCCCGCGCCCTGGTCGCACTCGGCGAGGACGCGGTGCGACCGGTCCTCGACGACGCCTCGGCGCGCGGTGCGGACGACGTCCGTGCGCACGTGGCCGAGGTCGACCGCCTGCTCCGCGACCCGGACGCCGCGAGTGCCCTCGCCGTCGAGCGCGCCCGCCGCGAGGTCGCCCTCGGCCGTACCCGATCCGCGAAGGGGTAGCGCGCGCGGGGCGCGGCGTCGCGCGCGGCGCCGCGTCGTTTCGTGAGCAGAAACGGTCGAGTTGGCGGGGGCGACCCGACCATTTCTGCGCACGAAACGCGGTGGGCGCGACCCGATGACGGACGGGAGGCGCGGGGCGGGGCCGCCCCGCGCCTCCAGGCCGTTCCGGGGCGGGTCGGGGAACACCGGGATTCGGGATGCCGAACAGGCCCGATCGGCTTGCGCACGCGGATCGGAGCGCGCCAAGGTGGGTGGCGAAGGGGAGTAGCTCCCAGCGCGTGCATCGACACACTGGCCATCACGACGATCGGCCCGGTGCACGTGGCCCTCGAGGCGAGCGAGACCTTCGGCCGTTCCGCCATGGCCGAAGCCGCTCGAGTGTGTGCAGCGTCATGGCTCGACCACGAGGACCACCATGACCGACACCCTGTCTCCTGCTCCGACGCCCGGCGTCGTGGCGTCCCGGATGGGCGCCAGCGCCTGGGGCCGCATCGCGATCTGCATCGCCATCGCCCTGCCCGCCGTCGTCTTCCGGATCGGCGGGTTCGCGCCGAACCCCGTCGTCGACCTGCTCGTCTTCGGCGGTGCCGTCGTCGCCGCCTCGTTCCTGCTCGCCTGGGCTGCCGAGGCCGCGCAGAAGGACATCGCCGGCGCCCTCGCGATCGCGATCCTCGCCCTGATCGCCGTGCTGCCCGAGTACGCGGTCGACCTGTACTACGCGTTCCGCTCCGGGTACGACCCCTCGTACGAGCAGTTCGCCGCGGCCAACATGACCGGCTCGAACCGGCTGCTGCTCGGGTTCGGGTGGCCTCTCGTCGTGATCATCTCGCTGCTCGTGGCGCGCCGGTTCGTCCGGACCGGGTCGCTCCCCGCCTCGGCCACCCGGGTGCTCGAGCTCGAACGGTCGTCGCGACTCGACATCGGGTTCCTGGCGCTCCTGGCCCTCGTCGCGTTCCTCATCCCGCTGATGGGCTCGATCCCGATGTGGTTCGGGTTCGTGCTGCTCGCCGCGTTCGTCTGGTACCTCTGGCGGGCGTCGAAGGTCGAGGACGGCGACGACGACGAGGAGGAGATGGTCGGCATGGCGGGCAACATCGCCTCGATGCCGCAGCGTGGGCGTCGCTGGACGATCGTGGCGCTGTTCGTCGTCGCCGCGGCCGTGATCCTGTCCTCGGCGGAGCCGTTCGCGGACGCGCTCGTGCAGTCCGGCAGCGCGCTCGGGATCGACAGCTACTTCCTCGTGCAGTGGCTCGCGCCGCTCGCCACGGAGGCGCCGGAGTTCATCGTCGCCGCGCTCTTCGCGCTGCGGGGGATGGGTGGGGCGGCGATCGGCACGCTCATCGCGTCGAAGGTCAACCAGTGGTCGCTGCTCGTCGGGTCGCTGCCGATCGCGCACGTGCTCGGCGGTGGCACCTCGGGCGGGCTGCCGCTCGACGGTCGGCAGGTCGAGGAGTTCATGCTGACCGCGTCGCAGACCGTGCTCGGCGTGGCGATCATCATCGCGCTGCGGTTCCACCGGTGGTCGGCGATCGGGCTCGCGGCGCTGTTCGCGGTGCAGTTCTTCGTGACGGACACGAACGGGCGGTGGTTGCTCAGCATCGTGCACCTCGTGGCGGCGGTCGTGGTGTTCTGGATCAACCGGCGGGAGATCCTGCCGACGGTCACGGCGCCGTTCCGCCGGGCGTCGTCCCCCGTGTTGCGGGGCTGACGCGCGGGCGCGCGGGCGGCCGGCGCGCGGCGCGTGCGGGGCCGGCGCGGGGGTGCGCCGAGTGGGCGGGATGTGTCACGCTCGGCGCCGCCAGGCGGCGCGTCGTGCCCGGTCGGCGGCGGTGGATTCCGCCCGCTGGGACGGGAGGCGCGGTGCGGGCTGGCACCGCGCCTCCCGTCCGTCCGGTGGGTGCGTTCCCACGAGCGGGCGCGACATGCCGTCGGCCGCGCGCCGAGTGGGCAGAAAACGTCTCGCTCGGCGTCGCCGGGCGGCACGTTGTGCCCGCTCGGCGGACGTGAGCGGCATGTCGTGCGACCGCGGTGCGGCGCAGCTGCGAGCGGCGCGGCCGCGAGCGGCGCGGCCGCGAGCGGCGCGACGGGCGCGGGGCGTCAGTCGGCGTCGGGGGCGAGCCAGATCGCGGACGCCGCCGCCGCGGGCAGGTCCACGAGGGACTCCGACCCGTCCGACGACCGCCGGGACACCGCGATGACGCCCGCGTAGTCCCGCACCTGCTCCACCCGCAGGTGCGTCCCGAGCCCGACCCCGAGCTCGTCGAAGTACCGCAGCAGCGAGGGGTCGTCGTCGGACACCCGGTCGACGGTGCCGCACGCCCCGGGCTCGATGGCCCCGAGCAGGGTCCCGGGGGAGTCCGGCACGGTGCCGTCCGCGCGGGGGATCGGGTCGCCGTGCGGGTCGTGCGTCGGGTGCCCGAGGTCGGCGTCGACCCGGTCGAGGAAGGTCTCCGACACCGCGTGCTCGAGCGCCTCGGCCTCGGTGTGGACCTCGTCCCACGAGTACCCCAGCCGCTGCACGAGGAACGTCTCGATCAGCCGGTGCCGCCGGACCATCGCCACGGCGACCTGCTGGCCGAGCGGGGTGAGCACGACGCCGTAGTACGGGGTGTGCTCGATGAGGCCGTCGCGGTCGAGCTTCCGGAGGTTGCCCGAGACCGTCGACGCGGACACCTTGAGCGCCGCGGCGATGTCGCGGGTGGCCAGACCCGTTCCGCCGCGCTCACTCGCCTTCCAGACGAGCTTCACGTAGTCCTCCGCCATCGTGGACAGGGAGGGCAAGCGCATGCCCCAATGGTACAAACGGCAGGTGACCGCCGCCGACCCCTCCCGTCGCCGCCGCCGCTGGCCCGTTCCGCCGTCGCTGCTCGTCGGCCTCGCGCCGCTCGTGGTGTTCGCGGCCGTGAGCGCCTGGCGGGCCCGGCCGAGCGACGACTACCCGACCCTCGGACAGACGGTGGACAGCGTCGTCCGGTCGCTCGTCGTCCCGGAGGGCATCGCCGCCGTCGCACTCTGCCTCGTCGTGACCGGGCTCGGCTGGTGGCGCATCGCGACCGTCGACCCGACGCGCACGCGCCTGCGGTGGACGATGGTGGCGCCGATCCTCATCGTGGTCGTGTGCATCGTGCGGCTGCCGCTCGTGGACTGGTCGGCGCTGCCGGTCCGCTACTTCCTGCTGCTCGCCGTGGGGGTGCTGCTCGTCGGGGTCTTCGAGGAGCTGATGACCCGCGGCGTCCTGCTCGTGGGGCTCCGGCGGCGCCTGCCCGAGTTCGGCGTGTGGATCGCGTCGTGCGCGCTGTTCGGGGTGCTGCACCTGCTCAACGCCCTCGCCGGGGCCGGTCTCGGGGTGACGCTCGTGCAGGTCGTGTTCGCGGCGTCGTTCGGTTCGACGCTCTACGTCGCGCGTCGGCTGACCGGGAACCTGCTGCTGCCGGGGCTGCTGCACGCGTTCTGGGACTTCGGGGCGATCGGCCTCTCGGCGACGACGGACGTGCAGGACCCGTCGAAGCTCGCCGTCGTCGGCGTGATCGGGCTGCTGTCCTTCGCGGTCCTCGCGTTCGGGGTCGTCGCCGGCGGGGTGATCGCGTGGCGGGACGACCGGCCGCGCCGCCTGCGGCGCCGGTGGCGGACCGTGCCGCCCATGGGGGCGTACGCGGTGCTGGGCGACGAGCCGCGCCTCCCGTCCGCCGTGTCTTGACGACGGACGGACGGGAGGCGCGGGGCTGCGAGTGCGCACAGGCTGCGGTCCGGTTCACCTCGGCTTGGTGCACCGTTCCCCGCTCGGCAACCACCCGTCCTTAGCGTTCGGCGCATGCACAGATCAGCACTCCGCGGGGTGACCGTCGCCGCCGTCGCGACCGCCCTCGTCGTCGGCTCGCCCCTCGTCGCCACCGCGGCGGGGTACCCGAGCGACACCGCCAAGCCCGACCTCGTCTCCCTGCTGAGCGGGTACGACCACTACTGGAAGTCGAGCGGGACGAACGACCTGCACGGCACCGTGCTCGATGCCGGGACGCTGGCGGAGAACGACCGGCTGACCTCGTGGATCAACCAGCACGCCACGAAGGCGCAGCAGCTGAAGGCGCTGCAGGACTCCGAGTACCAGAACGCCACGAACACCGCCTACGACCAGTCGATGACGGTGTCGCAGGGGCTCGGTCCGGCACTCGAGAAGATCTACGTCGAGGGTCGGAACGCCGGGAAGCTGCCGCTGACCTCGGCGGTGGTGAACTCCTCGAACGGCACGAGCGGCGCGTACGTCAGCACGGGTGACGCGAAGGCGCACTACAGCTACCCGCGGCCGTACCTGCCGGCGAGCAGCACCGCGACGCTGCCCGCGACCGACGACCAGACCGGCTGCGCCCCGGCGAAGGTGAACGCGTCGTCGCTCGCCGCGAACCGCGCCGGCAGGGCCTGGGCATCGGCGGACGGGACGCTCGACATCACGCGGGTGCCGGTCGCCACGGACACGTCGCACGAGTTCTCGCCGAACGACGTCGTGCTCGACCCCGGGTACGGCACCGCCGGCATCTGCACGGGCGGCTCGTACCCGAGCGGCCACACCACCACGGCGTACCAGGCGGGCATCACCCTCGCCACGCTCGTGCCGGAGCTGGCGCCGGAGCTGCTCGCCCGCGCTTCCGAGGCCGGCAACGACCGCATCGTGCTCGGCGTCCACTACCCGCTCGACATCATGGGCGGGCGCATCGACGGCGAAGCGGCACTCGCGGCCCGCTGGTCGGACACCCAGTACCGCACCGAGGTCCTCGAGCCGGCGCGGAAGGAACTCGTCTCGTACCTCGAGCAGCAGTGCGGCGACACGCTCGCGAACTGCATCGCCCACTCGACGGCGTACTCGGACGACCCGTACGGCGGGGCCGCGATCCCCGGTGGCACCGCCCAGGTGGTCACCGACCGCGCCTCGGCCGCGGCGGTCTACCGCGAGCGGATGACCTACGGCTTCGCGGCGACCGGCACCACCGGGCTCGCCCCCTCGGTGCCGACCGGTGCGTCGAACCTGCTCCTCACCGCGTTCCCGACCCTGACCGACGCGCAGCGCACCGCCGTGCTCGCCCAGACCGAGATCGCGTCGGGCTACCCGCTCGACCAGTCCGATTCGGCCGCGGGCTCGTGGGAGCGCCTCGACCTCGCCGCCGCCACGAGCGCCACGGTCGCGGTGTCGGCCGACGGCTCCGCGAAGGTCCTCTCGACCGGCGGCACCGCTCGCGTCGTGACCGGCGTCCTCACGGCGCCGAAGGGCACCTCGGTCGCTGCCGGAGGGTCGCTCGCGCTGGCCGGCACCGGGTTCACCCCGGGGGCCTCGGTCCGGGTCGTCCTGCACTCCACCCCGGTCACGGTGGGCACGCTCACCGTCGCGGCGGACGGCACGGTGTCCGGCAGCGTCACCATCCCGGCCGGCACGGCCACGGGAGCGCACACGATCGACGTGGTCGACGCCTCCGGCGCCTCGGCGCTCGTCGCACCGCTCGCGATCACGGTGACCCCGGCCGCTGCCGGGTCGGGCACGGGCACCGGTGGCACGGGAGCCGGCAGCGGCGGCACCGGCACCGTCGCCGACCCGGGGACGGGCATCCACCTGCCGGTCGTCTCCGGCTGATCGCGGGCCGGCCGGCGTCCGTCGCGTGCGGCGGCGCCGGCCGCCTTCCCGTTCCCGTCACCCCTGGAGCACCCCCCATGCGCACACGCACCCTCTGGACCGCGACCGGCGTCGCTGCCGCGGTCGTCCTCGCCGGGGCGGTCGCCGTCCCGTTGCTCGGGTCCACCCCGGTCGCCTCGGCGCCCGTCCCGTCGGCGTCGGCGACGCGGTCCCACGTCACCCCGGCCGTGCCGCACGTCGGGGCCGCCGCGCTCGCCGCCCTGCCGGAGGCGCAGTACTCGGCGGTCATCGGCGGGCTCATGCCGTTCGACCGGACCATCACCTCGGACACCGTGTTCCGGCTCCGGGCCGACGCACCCCTGTTCGGCGCGGCGCGGACCACACCGGTCGCGCGGTTCGCCGCCTCCGACTTCCTCCGGCAGCCCACCACGGTCGTCGGGGTCGAGCGCGACGGGGACTGGGAGCGTGTCCTCACCCCGGCGCGCCAGGAGCTGCCCTCGGCCGCCGACGGATCGGCGGCGGCGCAGACCTCGGCGTGGGTACCGGTGGCGTCGCTCCGGGAGGTGTCGACCCCGACCTCCCGCGTCGTCATCTCGACGACGGACCAGTCCGTGTCGATCGTCTCGTCGGACGGCGGGGCCGTGCAGCGGTTCCGCGCCGGGGTCGGCACGGCGGACACCCCGACGCCGACCGGGGTCACCGGCTACCTCGAGCAGCGGTACGTCGACCCCGCGCAGGGGACCGGCGACCACCCGATCCAGCTGACCTCGCTGCACTCGAGCGCGGCCGACGAGCCGTACGGCGGGCACGACGGCGGGCTGATCGGGCTGCACTGGAACGCGACGACCTCGGGTGCGGTGTCGCACGGCTGCGTGCGGCTCGACGCCGAGGCGGTGGCGGCGGTGGACGCCCTGCCGCTCGGCACCCTCGTCACGGTCGAGTAGGGCGCCGAGCGGCGGCGATCAGCCGGTGGCGCCGCCGATGATCGCCGGACGCTCGAACGGGTCCGCGGTGACGAACGTGACCGCCTGTGCGCGGAACTGGTCGACCCCCGCCGTCGGCAGCCTGACGAAGTCCGTCCACGTGTCGCCCGCGGCGACGAACCGCGAGGCCTGCTGCTCGTCCACGATCACGTGGTCGTCGGGCGTGCCCGAGAACGCCGTCGCGTCGACGACGACGGTGCGGGCCTCGGTGCACTCGATCGTCCAGTGGACCCAGCCCTTCAGGTGGTCGGCGACCATCGTCGTCGTCGAACAGCCGGGGGCTGACGGGTCCCGAGGTCCGGGCGCCGAGGCGGACGCGGCGGTGGGCAGTGCAGCGACCGAGAGGCCGAGCGCCATCGTGCCGACCGCGGCGACCGAGAGGATTCGCTTCATCGTGGAACTCCAATCTGATGTTTCAGGAGTTCCGAGTCTGGTGGCGGCGACGCGGTCGAGCAACCAGGTGGCAACGCGTTGCCGCGCCCGATGAGCGGCGGCGATCACGGGGCTCGGTTCAGGGCTTGCGGCCGACGGCGAAGACCCGCCGGAACGGGTACACCGTGCCGTGCGCCCCCGCCGGGTACGCCGACCGCAGCGCCGCCGCGTACTCCGCCTCGTACGCCCCGGTCAGGGCGCCGGACGGGTCCGCGGCGTCCAGCGCCTGCAGCGCCGGCCGGAGCCCGGTCCCGCGCACCCAGTCGAGCACCGGGTCGACGCCCGGCAGGAGCTGGGCGTAGGTGGTCTCCCACGCGCGGGCTTCGAACCCGGCGTCGAGCATGATGCCGAGGTAGCCCGCCGGGTCGAGCACCGGGTCCTCGCGGAGGACACCGGCCAACGCCGGCGCCCACGGCCCGGAGGCGGCGACGGACCGCATGAGCGCGTGCGACGGCGACCCGAAGTTGCCCGGCACCTGCATCGCGAACCACGACCCGGACGGCATCGCGTCGAGCCACCGCGGCAACAGGGACACGTGCGACGGCACCCACTGGAGCGCCGCGTTCGTCACGACGACGTCGTCCGTGGGGCCGGGTGTCCAGTCCTCGATCGAGCCCAGCTCGAACGACAACCCGGGGCCGGTCGGCGCCGACGCCAGCATCTGCGCCGAGCTGTCGATCCCGACCACCGACGCGGAAGGCCACCGCGCTGCCAACGTGGCGGTGAGGGTCCCGGGGCCGCAGCCGAGGTCGACGACGCGACGTGGCGCCTCCTGGCCCGCACCCGCCGGCCACGCGATCTGCGCGACGAGGTCGTGGAAGGGCCGCGCGCGGTCGTCCGCGAAGGCGGCGTACCGCGACGGGTCCCAGCGCATCGCTACAGCTCCACCTCGAAGGGTTCGGTGCGGACGAGCTCGTGGACGCCGGAGATGACCTCGCTCGGGCGGAAGGGGTAGCGGTCGATCTCGGCCTGGTCGCTGATGCCGGTCATGACGAGGACGGTGTGGAGTCCTGCTTCGATGCCGGCCTGCACGTCGGTGTCCATCCGGTCGCCGATCATGCCGGTGTTCTCGGAGTGGGCGCCGATCCGGTTCATCGCCGAGCGGAACATCATCGGGTTCGGCTTGCCGACCACGTACGGCTGCTTGCCGGTGGCCTTCTCGATCATCGCGGCGATGGCGCCGGTCGCCGGGAGGACCCCCTCGGCCGACGGGCCCGTCGCGTCGGGGTTCGTGACGATGAAGCGGGCACCGTCGCGGATGAGGCGCACGGCCTTGGTGATCGCCTCGAACGAGTAGTTGCGGGTCTCACCGACGACGACGTAGTCGGGGGCGGTCTCGGTCATGATGAAGCCGGCCTCGTGCAGGGCCGTGGTCATGCCGGCCTCGCCGATGACGAACGCGGAGCCGCCGGGCATCTGGGACTTGCAGAAGTCGGCGGTGGCGAGGGCGCTCGTCCAGATGCGCTCCTCGGGGACGTGGATGCCGGACCAGCGGAGCCGGGCGCTGAGGTCACGCGGGGTGAAGATCGAGTTGTTGGTCAGGACGAGGAACTCCGTGCCCTCGTCGAGCCACTGCTGGATCAGTTCCGGCGCCCCGGGGAGCGCCTGGTTCTCGTGCACGAGCACGCCGTCCATGTCGGTCAGCCAGCACTCGACCTCGTCGCGGGTTGCCATGCCCCTCACCCTAGTGCGCGCCCGTGACGGCCCGGCTCGGCGTCGGCTCGGAGAAGGCCGGGAGGCACGGATCGGCTCTTGCGCGCCGGTCGCGGACCCGAGATGGTCGAGACACCGAATGCCGGTCGGCTTTGCCCTAGGCTTTTCGGGACACGTACTGGAAGAAGGAGGACGCCCCGTGCTCGTCGAACCCGGAACCCCGCCCGTCGCACCCCGGCCCCTCACGGCGCCGGAGCAGGCCGAGGCGACTCCGCGACGGCGCCGTGGCCGCCCCAACGTCCTCAGCCGCGAGCAGGTGATCGACGCCGCGACGGCCATCGCGAACGAGGACGGCCTCGACCGGCTGTCCTTCCGCGCGCTCGGCGTCCGGCTCGGCGTCGCACCGATGACCGTGCACCGGACGATCGGCGGCCTGGACGACCTGCACGCCGAGCTCGTCCGCCGCACGGTCGACGAGTTCACCGCGACGTTCGTCTGGCCGGACGAGTGGCACGCGGTCGTCCGGACATTCGCCACGACCTTCCGCGACCTCATGCTGACCCACCCCCTCGTGCTCGAGTCGCACAGCCGCCGCGGGGCCCTGGTGTCGACGGAGTCCGACGCCGTCGTGGCGAAGGTCGTCGGTGCGCTCCGGTCGGCCGGCCTGCCCGACGCCGAGGCGATGTACGCGTTCTTCGTCGTGTACGACTTCGTGGTCGGGCACACCGGCGTGCAGGTCGGCCGGGGCTCGGCCGCGGCAGGTCGTCCGGAGCGGCACGAGCTCGTGGCGGAGATCCTCGGTTCGCACTCGTACGAGGACCGGTTCGCGCTGGGGCTCGACGTCCTCATCGCGGGGATCGAGTCCCGGATCCGGTGACCGGCGACCCCGCCGTACGCTTGGTGGCGTGACCGCAGTCCCCGAACCGTCCCACGAGCGGACGACGAACGGGGTCGGGCCGCACCCCGAGCCCTGGCCGGACGACCCGCGGCTCGACCCGGAGCTCCTGGCGACCGGGGACACCCGCAACGTCGTCGACCGGTTCCGATACTGGTCGATGGACGCCATCGTCGCCGAGCTCGACACGCACCGCCACGCGTTCGACGTGGCGATCGAGAACTGGCAGCACGACCTCAACATCGGGTCGATCGTGCGGAGCGCCAACGCGTTCCTCGCCGGCACCGTGCACATCGTCGGGCGCCGTCGGTGGAACAAGCGCGGCGCGATGGTCACCGACCGGTACCAGCACGTCCGGTACCACCCCGACGTCGCCGCCTTCCTCGAGGCCATGCGCGACGAGGGCCGCCCGGTGATCGCGATCGACAACACCCCCGGGGCGTCCCGCATCGAGACGGCGCCGATCCCGGAACGGTGCGTGTTCCTGTTCGGGCAGGAGGGCCCCGGGCTGACCGACGAGGCCGTCGCCGGGGCGGACGGACACCTCGAGATCACGCAGTTCGGGTCGACGCGGAGCATCAACGCCTCGGCGGCCGCGGCGATCGTCATGCACAGCTGGGTCGTCCAGCACGCCGCCACCGACTGAGGGTTGTCCCCCGAACGGGGTGAATCGCAGGGTGAAAAACCCCCGTTTGCGCGACGGGTGTCAGAGAAGCGACAGAAGATCGACAGGACGACCTGTGAGGCGGTCGTCACATCCCTGATCCCACCCGGCAGCGTGGACCCGACCACTCCCAAGGGTCTGTTCGTCGTGCCCGGAAGGTCACTGCTTGCTGCTCGCACCCCGTCCCCGCCACCGCGCGGAGACCATCGCCCGTCCCCGCTGGTTCCGTGGGATCGCGATGGCGCTCGCCGTGCTCATCCCCACCGCGGGCGTCGCACTCGGCACCGAGGGCGTCGCCCAGGCCGCCGTCGTGCAGTGGGGCACCGGCTCGGACCAGTCGCCGAACTACCAGGCGACGGTCAACGGCGACTTCACGATGACGGGCAACGGCGTGCTCGCCTGCACCGGTTCCGCGCTCACCGCGACGAACACCAGCGGCAGCTGCACGGACCTGCACGCCAACAACCCCGGCACGGGCGTCTCCACGTCGTACAACGACTACTTCAAGATGGTGAACTCGAACACCGTCTCCGGCTTCACCACGAACTCGTCGACCGGCGCGCTGACGATCCCGGCGGGGGCCACCGTCGCGAAGGCGTACCTGGACTGGAGCGCCAACACGGGTGTCTTCACCGGCGCGGGCAACGTGACCTGCTCGGGCAACTCGGCGAACGGCTCGCAGTGGTACGCCACCCGACCGGACGCCGCCGCGGGCTACCGGACCCAGGGCGTGCAGTTCAAGGTCGGCTCCGGCGCGATCCAGACCGTCGCGCCGCAGGCCCTGCTCGAGGACCCGGCGTCGCAGGCGAGCGCGCTGTACTACTCGGCCTCCGCCGACGTCACGGGCGCGTTCGCGAACGCCACCACCGGGTCGGCCCTCACCATCAGCGCCGGCAACATCTGGGCAGCGGTCGGCGCCGGCTGCTACGCGGGCTGGTCGCTCACGGTCGTCTACGACTACGGCAAGTACGTGCCGGGCAACGCCGCGAGCGCCCCGCACCGGGTCATCTACTACCAGGGCCACGTGCGCGAGGCCGCGTCGGACAGCCCGCTCACCGTCAACTTCACCGGGTTCTCGGCGCTGCAGCCCGGTGTGAAGTTCGGCTACACGCTGTACGAGGGCGACCGCGGCATCACGGGCGACTACATGCGATACACCCCGCAGGGCGGCAGTCCGACCGAGGTGCTCAACACGAAGAACGCCTCCGGCAACATCGGTGTCGGCCAGGCGGACGGGTCGGTGCGGTACACGCAGACCGGCGACACGTCGACCTTCACGAACCAGAGCGTCGACGTGCACACCCAGACGCTCAGCGGGGTCGACAAGGGCGACACGTCGATGACGCTCACCGTCGGCACGAGCGGTGACTCCTACCTGCTGCAGAACGCCGTGCTGTCCGTCCCGACCGCGGCGCTCAGCGTGGTGAAGACCCTGGACGGCAGCACGAACGACCAGTACCGCACCGCGACCGAGAACACCTCGTTCACGATCACGGTGACGAACAACGGCTCGGTGTCGCTGTCGAACATCCAGCTGACCTTCCCGGACACCGAGTCCTGCACGCCGTCGACGACGATCGCGGGGCCACTCGCCTCCGGTGCGACCGCCACGGTCCGGTGCACGGGGCCGCCACCCACCGCCGCGTCCACCACGAGCTCGGTGACCGCGACCGGTCAGGTCACCGGCGACCCGACGATCACCGTCACCGACACGAACGCGACGAACACGTACCTGTCGTCGCTCGCGCTCACGAAGACCTCCGCCCTCGCCTCCGGCGCCACCGGCAAGGCGGGCGACACCGTGAACTACTCGTTCACCGCCACGAACTCCGGCACCTCGCCGCTCACCGGCGTCGCGATCACCGACCCGCTGTCGGGGCTCTCCGCGCTCGCCTACGGCACCTGGCCGTCCGGCACCAGCGGGACGCTCCAGCCCGGCCAGGCCGTCACCGCGACCGCCACCTACACGCTGACGCAGACCGACGTCGACGCCGGCTCGGTCGCGAACACCGCCACCGTCACCGGCACCGACCCGGACGGCGGCCCGAAGCCCAGCGCGACCGCGTCGCGCACCCAGCCGCTGACGGCCGCGAACGCCCTGACGCTGACGAAGGCCGGCGCCCTCGCGTCCGGGAGCACCGGCCGGGCCGGCGACACCGTGAACTGGACCTTCCGCCTGACGAACTCCGGCGCGCAGACCATCACCGGTGCCGCGATCACCGACCAGCTCGCCGGCGTCTCCGCCATCGCCTACGGCACCTGGCCGTCCGGCACCACCGGCCGACTCACCCCCGGGCAGACGGTCACCGCGACCGCCACCTCGACGCTCACCCAGGCGCAGGTCGACGCCGGGACGCTGACGAACACCGCGACCGCCGCCGGTCGGAGCGCCACCGGCAGCACCGTCACGGCACCCACCGCCACCGCCACCGTCGCGATCCCCGCCGCGAACGCACTCGTCCTGACCAAGAGCGGTGCCGTCGCCGCCGGGTCCACGGGCAAGGCCGGCGACACCGTGAACTGGTCGTTCACGCTGCGCAACACCGGCAACCAGACCGTCACCGCCGCCTCGATCACCGACCGGCTCGCCGGCGTCTCCGCGCTCACCTACGGCACCTGGCCGTCCGGCACGAGCGGCACGCTCGCGCCGGGGCAGACGGTGACCGCCACCGCGACCTCCGCGCTCACCCAGACCGACGTCGACGCGGGCAGCGTCGTGAACACCGCCGGAGCCGCGGCGAAGGGCGCCACCGGCGGCACCGTCACCGCGCCGGACGCGACGGCGACCGTGGCGGTGACCGATGCCTCCAGTCTGACCATCGTCAAGGACGGGACCCTGGCGTCCGGCGCGACCGGGCGGGCCGGTGACACCGTGTCCTGGACCTTCACCGTGACGAACGCGGGCAACCGCACCCTCACCGGCGTCACCATCGCCGACCCGCTCGCCGGGATCTCGGCGATCACGTACGGCACCTGGACCTCCGGTACGACCGGCAAGCTCGCGCCGGGCCAGTCCGTCACCGCGACGGCCACCTCGACGCTCACCCAGGCGCAGGTGAACGCCGGCTCGATCACGAACACCGCGACCGCGAACGGCAGCAACCCGTCCGGCACCGCCGTGACGAGCGGCCAGACCTCGAAGACCGTCAACATCGCTGCCGCGCAGAAGATCGCCGTGACGAAGACCGGCGCGCTGGCGACCGGTGCCTCCGGCAAGGTCGGCGACACCGTGAACTGGCAGTTCAGCGCCACGAACACCGGCAACACCACGCTGTACGGCGTCGCGATCGCCGACGGGCTGAGCGGCATCTCCGCGCTGACCTACAGCTGGCCCGGCACCACCGGACAGCTCGACCCGAACCAGACCGTCACCGCGACGGCCACGTCCACGCTCACCCAGTCCGACGTCGACGCCGGCAGCGTGGTGAACACCGCGACCGGCGCGGGCAACACCCGTGCCGACGGCTCCGGCCAGCCCGCGTCGTCGACGACCTCCGCCACCGTCGCGGTGTCGCGCGCACCGGGCATCGCGATCGCCAAGACCGGCGCGTTGGCGTCCGGGGCGACCGGCGCCGTCGGCGACACCGTGGACTACACGTTCACGGTCCGGAACTCCGGCAACACCACCCTCACCGGGGTGACCGTCGCCGACCCGCTCACCGGGCTGTCGACGATCGCGTACACGTGGCCGGGCACCGCCGGGCGTCTCACCCCCGGGCAGAGCGCCACGGGGACGGCGACCTACAGGCTGACCCAGAAGGACGTCGACGCCGGGTTCGTGCAGAACACCGCGACGGCGACCGGCACCGCCCCGAACGGCACCACCGCGACGAACGCCGCCACCGCACGGACGACCGTGCCCGCGACGCCGGGGATCGCCGTGTCGAAGACCGGCGCGCTGGCGTCCGGCGCGACCGGTCGCGCCGGTGACACCGTGGACTACACGTTCACCGCGCGGAACACCGGCAACCAGACGCTCACCGCCGTGCGCATCGGCGACGCCCTCGCCGGTGTCTCCACGCCGGTGTACGGCACCTGGCCCTCGGGGACCGCGGGCACCCTCGCTCCGGGCCAGACCGTCACGGCCACCGCGACGTACACGCTCACCCAGGCCGACGTCGACGCCGGCAGCGTGGTGAACACGGCCCGCGCGACCGCGACCACGCCCGCGCAGGGGTCCGTCACGGCCAGCAGCCCGAACACGCTGCCCGTCCCGTCGTCCGGCGCCCTGTCGTTCACGAAGACGGGTGCCGTCGCGGGGTCCGGTTCGCCGACCGCCGGTGGCACCGTGAACTGGACGTTCAGCGCCCGGAACGCCGGCAACGTCACGCTCACGGGCGTCGCGATCACCGACCAGCTCGCGGGCCTGTCGGCGATCACGTACTCGTGGCCGGGGACCACCGGACGCCTCGCGCCGGGGCAGACCGTCACGGCCACCGCGACCTCGACGCTGACCCAGGCGCAGGTCGACGCCGGGACCGTCCGGAACACCGCGACCGTCGCGGGCACCACCCCCGGCAACACCCTGGTCTCGCAGGCGACCGCCGCGTCGGTGTCCGTCGACCGGACCGTCGCGATCAGCGTCGCGAAGTCCGGCGCGCTCGACGCCGGGTCGACCGGCACCGCGGGTGACCGCACCACCTGGACCCTGCGCATCACGAACACCGGGACCACCACCCTGACCTCGGTCGGGGCGACGGACTCGCTCGCCGGGCTGTCCGGGCTGACGTACTCGTGGCCCGGGACCGCCGGCACGCTCGCCCCGGGGCAGACCGCGACCGCGACGGCGACCGGCACGGTGTCCCAGACCGACCTCGACGCCGGCTCGGTGACGAACACCGCGACGGCGACCGGTTCCGGCCCGTCGGGCACCTCGACCGCCACCGCGCAGGGCTCCGGCACCATCCCGCTCACCGGGTCGCCCGCGCTCGGGTTCACCAAGTCGGTCGCCACGGGCACCGGGTACACCGGCCGCGCGGGCGACACCCTGGACTACACGTTCCGCGCCACGAACTCCGGCAACCAGACCCTGACCAGCGTCACGATCACCGACCCGCACGCGGGGCTCGGGACGCTGACGTACACCTGGCCCGGTGCCGCCGGGCGACTCGCACCGGGGCAGTCCGTGACGGCGACCGCGTCGTACACGGTGACCCAGGGCGACGTCGACGCGGGCACCGTGGCGAACCGTGCGACCGTGTCCGGCACCACGCCGCAGGGGACGGGTGTGTCCACGCCCGCGACCGCCGCGCAGACGATCACGCCGGCGCCGGGCATCGCGGTGTCGAAGAGCGCCGTCGTCGGGGGGACCGGCGCCGCGGGCGACACGGTCACGTACCGCTTCGACGTCGCGAACACCGGCACCACCACGCTCACGGGCGTCGGGGTGCGCGACCAGCTTGCCGGGCTGTCCGGGATCACGTTCGGCACGTGGCCGTCCGGCACCACGGGCACCCTCGCGCCGGGGCAGACCGTGCGCGGGACCGCGACCTACGCCGTCACCCAGTCCGACATCGACGCCGGCAGCATCGTCAACACCGCGACCTCGACGGCGACCACCCCGACCGGCGGCACCGTCCGGGCCACCGGCGCGGCCACGGTCACCCCGGCCTCGGGTGCGCCGGCGATCTCCCTCGCGAAGACCGAGCGCCTCGCCACGAGTGCCACCGGCGTCGCGGGTGACACCGTCCGGCTCGGGTACACGATCACGAACAGCGGCAACCAGACCCTGACGAACGTGACCCTGACCGACGAGCAGTCCGGCCACTCCGCGTTCACCTACGGCACGTGGCCGTCCGGCACCGCGGGGACCCTCGGCGTCGGGCAGTCCGTCACGGTCACCGCGACCTACACGCTCACCCAGGCGGACGTGGACCGGGGCACCGTCTCGAGCGACGCCGCCACCACGGCTGTGTCGCCCGGTGGCACCACCGTCCGCGCGACCGACACCGGCTCGGTGGGCACGAAGCGCACCCCGGCGGTGTCCCTGACCGAGACGGGGTCCGTCACGAGCGGGTCCGGCGGCGTCGGCTCCGTCGTCACGTGGACGTACCAGGCGACGAACACCGGTTCCGTCACGCTCACCGTGCCCGAGGTCGTGCACGCGCTCGGCGGGACGGTGACGTACGCCTGGCCGAACGCGCCGAACACCCTCGCACCCGGCCAGACCGTCACCGCGACCACCACCTCCACCGTCACCCAGGCCGACGTCGACGCCGGCGCCCTGGTCGACACCTCCTCGGTCACCGGCACCGCACCGACCGGCACCGACCCGGCCACCGTGTCCGCCACGGCCGCCGCGACCGTCCCCACCTCCAGCGCGGCACCGGGGCTCGCCGTCACGAAGGCCGAGACCTTCGACGCCGACGGCTCGACGACCCGCGCAGCGACCGCGGGCGACCAGGTCGACATGCGCTACGTCGTCACGAACACCGGCAACGTGACGCTCACCGTCGTCGGCGTGCAGGACGCCCAGCGTGGCATCTCGAGCGTCGTCTTCGCCGACGGCGACACCACCATCACGCTCGCCCCCGGTCGCTCGGCGACCGCCACGGCGACCTACACGCTCAGCCAGTCCGACGTCGACGCCGGCGGCATCCGTTCGGCGGCGACCGCGTTCGGCACCACCCCGGCCGGCACCCGCGTCACCGCGACCGCGACCGACGGCGTCACGATCACGCCGACCCCGGCCGTGACGCTGACGAAGACCGCCCGCTACGGCCAGTCCGCCGACGGCGCCGTGCAGAGCGGCCGGGTCGGCGACACCGTCGTCTTCTCGTTCCTCGCGACGAACACCGGTTCCGTCACCCTGAGCGGCCTCGCCCTGCGCGACCAGCTCATCGGGCTCGGCGCCTCGACCCCGGTCGCCGACGCGGCGGCCGCCGGCCAGCTCCGCGACCTCGAGTGGTCCGGCGGCACGGCCGGGTCCCTCGCACCCGGCGAGCGGCTCCGGGCCACCGCGCGGTACACGGTGACGCAGGCCGACGTCGACGCCGGCGCGATCACGAACACGGCGACCGTCACCGGAACCACACCCGCCGGAGCCACCACGAGCCGCGACGCGACCGTGACGATCGCCACCGACGCCGACAACACCGCCGCGATCGGCATCGTCAAGGACGCGTCCGTCCCGGGCTCTGGTGGTGCGCCGCGGCCCGGCGACCCGGTCGACCTGGCGTACACCGTGACCAACACCGGCGACTTCACGCTGACCGGCGTGGGCATCACCGACGCCGGTGCCGACCCCGGCGACGGCGCCGTGACGTACGGCACGTGGCCGTCCGGGACCACCGGCACGCTCACCCCCGGCCAGACCGTCACCGCCACCGCCGTGCACACGCTGACCCAGGCGGACATCGACGCCGGGTACGTCACGAGCCCGGCGATGACCCGCGGCACCCCGTCCAACGGCGGCGCGGCCGTCACCGCGACGAGCTACCGGACGGTGCCCGTCACGCAGGTGAACACGTTCGACTTCACGAAGTCCGGCGTGCCCGCGGGCAGCAGTGCGGCCGTCGGCGACGACCTCCGCTTCACGCTCACCGCGCGGAACACCGGCAACACCACGCTCGACCTGCTGCAGATGACCGACCAGCTGCAGGGCGTCGGGGTGTTGTCGTACACGTGGCCGGACCCGTCCCGCCCCGGGGTGGTCGCACCGGGCGAGGTCGCCACGGCCACGGCGGCGTACACGATCAGCCAGGCCGACGTGGACGCCGGCAGCGTCGTGAACACCGCGAACGCCGTCGCCAGCCCGCCCGCGGGCGCCGCGATCACGAAGACCGCCACGAGCACCACCGCGGTCGACGCGAGCGCCCCGACGATCACCCTCGACAAGACCGAGGCCGTCGCCGACGGGTCCGCGGGCGTCGCCGGTGACACCGTGCGCTTCGGGTACACGATCACGAACACCGGTACGACGACGCTGACGGGCGTCGGGCTGACCGACGAGCAGCAGGGGCTGTCCGGCATCGTGTTCGGCGCCTGGCCCTCCGGGACGACCGGCACGCTCGCCCCGGGCCAGTCGGTGACCGCGACCGCGAGCCACCGGCTCACCCAGGCGGACGTCGACCGTGCCGCGGCGGACACCGACGGCCACGTCGCACTGTCCAGCGGTGCCACCACCACCGCGACCGACCGGCGCAGCGGAGCCGCGGTCTCGGCGACCGACGACGGCAGCGTCGTGCTCGACCCGACCTCGGCCGTGTCGACGCGCAAGACGGCCGCGGTCGTCGGCGCCGGCGACGTCGGTGCCGTCCGGGTCGGCGACGTCGTCCGGTACACCGTCACCGCGACCAACGCGGGGCAGACCACCCTCACCGCCGTGACGGTCGACGACCCGCTCGACGGGCTCGGCACCCCCACCACGACGTGGCCGAACGCCACGGCGGGCACCCTCGCGCCCGGCCAGGCGGTCGTCGTCACGGCGGACCGCACGGTCACGCAGGACGACGTGGACGCCGGGTCGATCGCGAACACCGCGACCACCACGGGCACCACCCCCGCCGGCACGACCGTGTCCGGATCGGGGACGCGCACCGTCGTCACGACGACCGGAGCGCCGGGCATCGGGATCCAGAAGACCGAGACGAACCGGGGAGCGGGCGCCGCCGGCGACACCGTCGACCTCACCTTCACGGTCACGAACTCAGGCGACGTCACGCTCAGCGGCGTGGGGGTCACCGATTCGCAGCAGGGTCTGTCCGCCGTCCGGTTCGACGCCTGGCCCGGTGGCACCGCCGGACGCCTCGCGCCCGGGCAGTCCGTCGTCGCCCACGCCACGTACGCGCTCACGCAGCAGGACGTCGACCGCGGCAGCATCGCGAGCACCGCGACGACCACGGGCACGCCGCCCCGCGGCGCCGACGTGGCCGCGTCCGACGACGGCGGCGTGACCGTGGCACCGCGTGGCGCCCTGTCGATCGACAAGACCGGCAGCCTCGGCGGCTCGACGGGTGCCGTCGGCGACACCGTCCGCTACACGTTCCGCGTCGCCAACACCGGCACCGTCACCGTCAGCGGGGTCGAGGTCGCCGACGTCCTCGCCGGGGTGTCCGACGTCGAGGTCGCCGACTGGCCGACCGCCGCCGGACGGCTGGCCCCCGGGCAGTTCGTCACCGGTACCGCGACGTACCGCGTCACCCAGGCCGACGTCGACGCCGGCGGCGTCCTGAACGACGCCACCGTCACCGGCCGCACCCCCGCGGGCGACACCGTCACGGCGTCCGACGCCGCGACCGTCGCGCTCGCCACGGCGGTGCCCGGCATCCGGCTCGACAAGACCGAGCAACTCGCCGGCAGTGCAACCGGCACCGCCGGCGACACCGTGCGGTTCGGGTACACCATCACGAACACCGGCACGGCGACGCTGTCCGCCGTCGCGCTCGAGGACGCCCAGGCGGGGCTGTCCGACATCGTGTTCGGCACCTGGCCGACCGCCGTCGGCACCCTCGCGCCCGGCGGGTCCGTCACGGCCACGGCGTCGTACACGCTGACCCAGGCGGACGTGGACCGCGGCAGCGTCGCGAGCACCGCGACCACGACGGGCACGGGCCCGACCGGCACCCGGGTCGGCGACACGGCGCAGGGTTCCGTCGCGCTCACCGCGGCCGCGGGCGTCGGCGTCACGAAGCGCGCCGCGTACGTCGACGGCGGCACCGGCCGCGTCGGCGACACCGTCCGCTACACCTTCACCGTCACGAACACGGGCCAGGTCACGCTCGGCTCGGCCCGCGTGACGGACCGCCTCGCCGGACTCGGCACGATCACGGTGGAGGCCGGCCCGAACGGCGACGGCTCGCTCGCACCGGGACAGTCGACCACCGCGACGGCCGGCTACACGGTGACGCAGGCCGACGTCGACGCGGGCGCCGTCGTCAACCAGGCGACCGTCACGGCGACGCCGGCGCGCGGCGCGGACGTCACGGCATCCGACAGCGCGACGATCCGCACGGACGACGGAGCGCCCGCGATCGCGCTGACGAAGACCGAGCAGCGCACCGCGACCGGCACCCCGGCCGTCGGTGACACGGTCCGGCTCGGCTACACGATCACGAACACGGGGAACCAGACGCTCCGGGACGTCGTGGTCGCGGACGCCCAGACCGGCACGAGCGCGGTCACGTACGGCACGTGGCCGGGCACCGCGGGCACGCTCGCTCCGGGCCGGTCCGTCACCGCGACCGCGACGTACGCGCTCACGCAGGCGGACCTCGACGCGGGTCGCGTCGCGAGTGCCGCCACCGCCACCGGCACGGCACCGACGGGAGGCACGGTGCGCGCCACCGACACCGCCGGCGTCGACCTCGCCCAGGCTCCAGGGCTCACCCTGCTCAAGCAGGGTCGGCTCGCGCCCGGTGCGACCGGGTCCGCGGGCGAGGGCATCCGCTACACCTTCACGGCCACGAACACCGGCAACGTGACCGTCACGCTGCTCGACCTCATCGACCGCATGCCCGGTCTCAGCGACCCGACCGTCGACGAGTGGCCGGGAGCGGTCGGCGTCCTCGCCCCGGGCCAGACCGTCACCGCCTCGGCGACGTACACGATCACGCAGTCCGACGTCGACGCCGGCGCCGTCACCAACACCGCGACCGTCGTGGGGCGTGCACCCGACGGCTCCGACGTGACCGGGACCGACGGCACCACCGTCGAGACCGCCGCGTCCGGCCCGCGCATCGGCGTGGTGAAGACCGCGGCGCTCGCGAGCGGGGCGACCGGTGTCGCCGGCGACCGCGTCGAGTACACCTACGCGATCACGAACACCGGCAACGTCACCCTGACCGGCGTCACCGCCCGCGACGACCAGACCGACGCGTCCACCGTCGTGTACGGCACGTGGCCGGGCAGCGCCGGGCGCCTCGCACCGGGGGAGACCGTCACCGCGACGGCGTCCCACGTGCTCACCCAGGCCGAGGTCGACCGCGGCACCCTGACGAGCACCGTCACGGCCACGGGCAACGCCCCCGGCGGCACCGGCGTCAGCGACGCCGACACCCGCTCGGTGACGATCGCCCCGTCGCCGTCGATCACGCTGTCGAAGACCGCCGCGTACGCCGACGGGGGGACCGGTCGCGTCGGCGACACCGTGCGCTACACGTTCCGCGCGGAGAACACCGGCAGCGTCACCCTCGCCGGGATCACGGCGTCCGACCGGCTCGCCGGGCTCTCCGCGATCGACGCCGACTGGCCGGGCACGGCGGGGACCCTCGCGCCGGGCGCGGTCGTCACCGCGACGGCGACGTACACGGTCACCCAGGCCGACGTCGACGCCGGCAGCGTCGTCAACCAGGCGACCGTCGTCGGCAACCCGCCGACCGGCGCACCGGTGACCGCGACCGACGGCGCGACGATCCGCACCGCGGACCCGTCCGACGCGATCGCGCTCGTGAAGGACGAGCGCGTCACCTCGGGCACCGGGGTCGCCGGCGACACCGTCACGCTCACGTTCACCGTCTCGAACCCCGGGAACCGCACGCTCACCGGCGTCACGCTCGACGACGACCAGACGCGCCTCGGCGCCGTGACCTACGGCACCTGGCCCGGCACCGTCGGCACGCTCGCGCCCGGGCAGTCCGTCACCGCGACCGCCACGTACACGCTCACCCAGGCGGACGTCGACCGGGGCTCGATCGCGAGCACCGCCACGACGACGGCGACCGTCCCCTCCGGCGAGGTCGTCACCGCCACGGCCGACGGCGGCCTGGACACCGTCCGCACCGGGTCGTGGACGTTCGACAAGACCGGCGTGCTCGCGGACGGCGACCGGGGCGACCTGGGCGACCGCATCGACTGGACGTACCGGGTGACGAACACCGGCACCGTCACGCTCACCGACGTCTCGGTCGCGGACGCCCTGCCCGGGGTCTCCGCGCCCGTCGTCGGGACGTGGCCGAACGGCACCGCCGGGCAGCTCCTGCCCGGGCAGTCGGTGACCGCCACGGCACGCTCGACCGTCACGCAGTCGGACGTCGACGCCGGCAGCGTCGTGAACACCGCGACCGCCGACGCCACCGTGCCGACCGGCGTGAGCGACCCCGGTCCGCAGCGGGACGGTGCGACGGTCGCGCTGCGCGCCTCGACCCAGCAGATCGCCGTCACGAAGACCGCGAGCCTGGCCGACGGCGCGACCGGCAGGGCCGGCGACACCGTCGAGTTCGGCTACGTCGTGACGAACACCGGCACGTCGACGCTCCGCGGTGTGACGCTCGCCGACGCGCAGACCGGCACGTCCGCGATCACGATCGCCTGGCCGGGGACCACCGGGGTGCTCGCACCCGGGGAGTCCGCACGCGCCTCCGCGGCCTACGCGCTCACGCAGGCCGACGTCGACGAGGGGACCCAGGTCTCCCGCGTCACCGCGACCGGCACCGCACCCGGTGGCGCGACCGTCGACGCTGCCGACACCGCCGCCGTCGCGATCACCGCGCGCCCGGCCCTGGAGCTGGCCGAGCAGGGTGCGCTCGCACCCGGCGCGACCGGCGCCGTGGGCGACACCGTGCAGTGGACGTACACCGTGACGAACTCCGGCACCGTGTCCCTCGACCGGACCGCGATCGCCCAGCAGCTCCAGGGCACCGGCGACGTGACGTTCGGCACCTGGCCCGGCACCCCGGGCGCGCTCGCACCGGGGCAGACCGTCACCGCGACGGCGACCTCGACGATCACGCAGGCCCAGTTCGACGCGGGACGGGTGACCAACCCGGCCACCGCCTCCGGGACCGCGCCGGACGGCGCCGTCGTCACCGCCGACGCGACGGCGACGGTCGAGACCGGCCCCGCCGACGCCCGCATCGGGATCACGAAGACCGCCACGCTGCCGGACGGCGACACCGCCCCGCGGGCCGGCGACGTCGTGACGTTCACCTACCGGGTGACGAACAGCGGGACGTCGACGCTCTCCGGCGTCACGGTCGCCGACGCGCAGGACGGCGTGGGCACCGTGTCGTACGACTGGCCCGGGACCCCGGGCACGCTCGCACCGGGGCAGGTCGTCACCGCGACCGCGACGTACACGCTGACCCAGGCGGACGTCGACCGCGGGAGCACCGGGAGCGCGGCGACCACGAACGGCACGCCGCCGACCGGCACCGACGTCACGGCCAGCGCGGACGCGACGCTCGTGCTGCCCGGCGCCCCGGCGCTCACCGTCGGCAAGGACGGCGCGCTCGCGGACGGTGCGGCCGGGTCCGTCGGCGACGCCGTCGACTACCGCCTGACGATCCGGAACACCGGCACCACCACCCTGCGCGACGTCGCCGCCAGCGACCCGCTGCCGGGGCTCGGCGCGCTGGCGTACCCGGACGGGTTCGACGGCACGCTCGCCCCCGGGGCTGACGTCGTCGCGACCGCGGCGTACACGGTCACGCAGGAGGACGTCGACGCCGGCAGCGTCGTGAACACCGCGACGGCGACGGCGAACCCGCCGACCGGTGGCCCGGTCTCGGCCGCGGGCAGCGCCACGGTGCCCCTCGCCGCGGCCGACGCCGGCATCGACATCGTGAAGACCCAGCGCCTCGCCGACGGTGCCCCGGGGCGTGCGGGCGACCAGGTGGCGTTCACGTTCACGATCACGAACACCGGGGCCGCGACCCTCCGCGGGGTCACCGTCGCGGACGGCCAGCCCGGCCTCGGCGCGATCTCGGTCGACTGGCCCGCGACGTCCGGTGTCCTCCGACCCGGGCAGACCGCCACGGCCACGGCGACGTACACGCTGACCCAGCAGGACGTCGACCGCGGTTCGGTCTCGAGCACGGCGACCACGACCGGCACGAGCCCGGCCGGCGCGACCGTGCGGGCCTCGGACGCCGGGTCGACCACCGTCACCGGGACCCCGGCCCTGACCGTCACGAAGTCCGGCGCACCCGCATCCGGGACCACTGCGGGCCGTGGCACCGAGCTCCGCTGGACGATCGACGTCCGGAACAGCGGCATCGTCACGCTCACCGGGGTCGCGGTCACCGACGACCTCGCCGGCTTCCGGACCACCGACACGGCGTGGCCGGCGGCGGAGGGCACCCTCGCGCCGGGCGAGACCGCTCGGGTCACGGGCACGAGCACCGTCGGCCAGGCGGACGTCGACGCCGGCGGGGTCGTGAACACCGCACGGGCGACCGGCACGGCACCGGACGGCGTCGTGGTGGACGGCGGCGGCGCCGCGACGGTCCCGACGGGCACCGCGGCCGCGGGGATCTCGATCGTGAAGACCGCGACCCTGGCCCCGGGGACGACCGGCGCCGCCGGCGACACCGTCCGGTACCACTACGTCGTCACGAACGGCGGGGACACGACCCTGCGCGGCGTCACCGTGCGCGACGCCGGAGCGGGGGTCTCCGCGATGACCTACGCCTGGCCGGGCGAACCGGGCGTGCTCCTGCCGGGCGAGACCGTCGAGGTGGACGCGACCGTCGTCGTCACCCAGGCGGACGTGGACGCCGGGTCGCTGTCCTCGCCGGCGACGGTCGTCGGCACCGCTCCGGGTGGCAGCACCGTCACCGACACCTCCGAGGCCGGGGTCTCACTGCCGAACGCGCCGCACCTGACGCTCGACAAGCGCGGGGTGCTCGCGGCCGGGGCGACCGGCGCCGTCGGGGACCGCGTGGACTACACGTTCACCGTGACGAACGACGGCTCCGCGCCGATCACGGGCGTCACGCTCGACGACGGCCTCGCCGGGCTCACCGACGTCACCTGGACCTGGCCGGGCACCGCCGGCACGCTCGCCCCCGGTGAGCAGGCGACCGGTACCGCCGGCTACCGCATCACCCAGGCGGACGTCGACGCCGGCGGCGTGGTGAACACCGCGACCGTCGGTGGCACCGGACCGGACGGCACCGACGTCACGAGCGGAGCCTCCTCGGCCACCGCACCCGTCGCCGGCCGCGGCTCGCTCACGATCGACAAGACCGTGCAGTACGCCACCGGGACCGACGGCGCCGTGGGGCAGCAGTTGCAGTACGGCTTCACGCTCGTGAACACCGGCACCGTCACCCTGCGCGGCGTGCACGTCGACGACCGGCTCGCCGGGCTCTCCGACGTCGTCTACGGGCAGTGGCCCGGCGCCGCGGGCGTCCTCGCCCCCGGGCAGCGCGTGACCGCCACGGCGACCTACGTGGTCGGTCAGGCCGACGGCGCTTCGGGTAGCGTCGAGAACAGCGCGACGGCGATCGGGACGCCGACGCCCGGGACCCTGCCCGGCACCGGCCCGATCACCTCAGCGCCCGACACCGTCCGGATCGCGGTCCACCCGGCCGCGGGGGTCCCTGCCCTCGCGTTCACCGGGTCCGACCCCGTGCCGGCAATCGCCGTGGCCGCACTCCTCGTGGCACTCGGCATCGCAACGGCGGTCATCGGGAGCCGCCGTCGCCCCAGGAAGGAACACCGATGACCCTGCGCCCCTCGCGCTCCCTGTCCGTCCGGCTCCTGGCACTCGCCGGGGTCGCCGCCCTCGGCGTCGGCCTCGCCGGCTGCTCGGGCGGTGACGGCCCCGACGGGAAGCCCTCGGCGTCCTCGACCACGGCCGCCACGGAGCGTCCGGCGATCACCGACGTGGAGACCCCGGCCGGCGGCACCGGTGAGTTCGTGGGCGCGAAGTCCGACGTGCAGGTCACCTCGTGCAAGCGCTCCGGCTCGTCGTGGGCCGTCGCCGGGACCGTGAAGAACCCCGAGAAGACGGGCCAGGGCTACCGCATCTACGTCTCGCTGCTCAAGGGGCAGTCGGACACCCGCGCCGTGAAGGAGGTCGACGTCGCCGCCGTCGGCGCCGGTGCGTCGGAGGACTGGGACACCACGATCGACACCTCGGAGAGCGGCCTCTCCTGCGTGCTGCGCGTGGAGCGCTTCGCGGCCTGACGGCCCGTCCACCGGTGGTGCCCCTCCCTCGCCCGCACGCGACCGCCCAGGTGGGCGGTGTCCGTCGCGCCACGCCGCTCCTCCACCGCGCGCGGCTGGTGTCGACGATCGAGCGAGCCGTCCGCGCCGGCGGGGTGGTCGTCGTCGCCGGCCCACCGCGGTCCGGCGTGACGACGCTCGTCGCCGACTGGGCGGACCGGACGTCGGTGCCGGTCGAGCACGCCGCGGGCGCCACGGGGCAGCTCCGGCAGGTGGCCGACGACGAGCGGGCCGGGAGGCGCGCCCTCCTCGTCGACGACGCCCACCTGCTCGGGACGGCCGGCACACGGGCCCTGCTCGCCGCCGGCGCGGAGCGTCCCGTCGTCCTCGCCGGACGGCCGGGGGCCGTGCTCGACGCCGTCGCCGACGAGACGCACGCCACCGTGATCGGCCCCGGGGACCTCGCGTTCGACGCCGCCGAGACCGCCGCCCTGCTCGGCCGTGCGGTCGGTGTCGTGATCGCCCCCGCGTTCGTCGCCCGGACCGCTGCCGAGGTGGGCGGTGTCGCGGGCGTGCTCGCCGCTGCCGCCGCCACGGTCGCCGACGAGGACCGGCCACCCGTCGACCTCGCCGCACGGTTCGACCACGCGGCGACGGCGGCGACCGGTGCGTGGGTCCGCGAGACCGTGCAGGACCCGTGGCTGCGGACCTTCGGGGAACGGGCCGCGGTGGTGCCGTCCGCCCCGGACGAGTTCCTGGCCGAGCTCGGCGGGGACGCAGACGTCGACCTCGCCTCGGTGCACCGGGCAGCCGCGGACGCCGGCCTCGGACAGCTCGACGACGACGGGTTCACCTGGTTCGACGGCATCGCCCGGGCACTCCGGGCCGCCGGTGCCGCGACGGACGCCGAGCGCCACCGCGAGGTCGTCCGTCGGGCCGCGGCGTGGGCGATCACCCACGACGACACCGTCACCGCCATCGACGCGGCCGTCCAGCTGGACGACCTCGACCTGCTCTCCGACGTCCTCACCGCCGCGTGGACACGGATCACCGGCCCCGGGGCCCCGGCGATCGCCCGGCTCCTCGACCCGATCCGTCCGAAGCGCGCGGCACGGCACCCCGTCGTGCTCGCCGCGATCGCCCGGTCGGAGTCGGCCGCCGACCGGCACCACGCACGAGCCTCCCGGGTGAACGCCGCCGTCATCCCCGCGGTGGCCGCCGTCCTGCCCACCGCCCCGCCCGCCGACGCCGTGTTCCTCGCCGCGATCGACGCACAGGCCCGGCGGATCGTCGGCGACGACGTGGGCGCCGTGGCGGCGGCGACCACGGCCCGGACCCGGCTCGACGCGCTCGACGCGACGTCCGCCGACCGACTCGCACCGCGCCTCCCGTTCGTCCTTCAGCAGATCGCGGCCACCGAGCTGGCGGACCGCGACGGCGAGGGGGCACTCGCCACCCTCGCCCGCATCGAGCCCGTCGAGGGTGCCGACGGCGACCTGCAGCGTGCGGCCGCCGAGGGGCTGACGGCGCTCGTGCACGCCCTCGGCGGCGAGGTGGACGTCGCGCGCCGGCTGCTCGACGGCGGACGACCGCTCGACGTGCCCACGGGCGCGCTCGCGACGGCGATCGTCGCGCTGGAGCAGGGCGAGCCGGACGAGGTGCAGCAGATCCTCCGCAGGGTCGACCCGCTCTTCGGCGCATTCGAGCACTGGCCGATCGTGCTCGCCCTCCGCGCCCGTGCCAGCACCGTCGCCGGGCGGGTCCCGCCGGCCGACCAGCTCGCCGCGCACGACGCCGGGGTGCAGCGCTACCGGCAGCGCAGCACCGCCGGGGGCGTCGGCGCTCGGATGCTCGCCCTCGCCCGGGTGCGGCTCCAACTCGCCGCCGGACAGCTGTCGCAGGCCGAGCGCGCGCTCGGGGCGCTCGGGCCGGTGCAGGTCTGGAACGCCGCCGAGCACATGGGCCTCGCACTCGCCCGGGCCGAGCCGGACCGGGCACTCGCCATCGTCAACGCCGTCACCGTGCACGGGGTCTACCAGGCCCGCACGACCGCGCTCCTCGTGCTGCTGCGGGCCGTGGCGCTCCGACGGACCGGTGACGTGCTCGGCGCGGTCGCGGCCTTCCACGAGGCGATGGACCTGTTCGACCGGCACGGCCTCCGCGGGGAGCTGCTCACGCCGCCGCGGGACGACGTCCGGCAGCTGGTCGAGGCGTCGGGGGACGAGCGGGTGCGGGCGCTGTGGGCGTCGCTGAGCGGGCTGCGGTCGGTGTTCCCGGGGCCGGACGTCGGCGTGGTGCTGTCCGAGCGGGAGTCGGTCGTCCTGGGGCTGCTCGGGGAGCCGTTGAGCGTGCCGGGGATCGCGTCCGAGCTGCACGTGTCGGTGAACACCGTGAAGACCCAGGTGCGGAGCGTGTACCGGAAGCTCGGGGTGTCGACGCGGCGCGAGGCCGTGGAGCAGGGGCGGTCGCTCGGGTTGTCCGGGGCGTAGGCGTCAGCGCGCCGCGGTGGTGCGGTGGTCGTCCGGCGCGTCGGCGTCAGCGCGCCGCGGTGGAGCGCTGGTCGTCCGGCGCGTCAGCGTCGGCGTCGGCGTAGGCGTCAGCGCGCCGCGGTGGTGCGCCGCGCGACCAACCGGGGCTCGACCAGGACCTCGGTCGCCGCCGACGTCGGGTCGGCGATCCGCGCGAGGAGTCGCTCGCCGGCGCCGCGCCCGATCTCGACACTGCGGTCGTCGATGCTCGTGAGCCCCACGTACCGCGTCGCCGCGAGCGGGGTGTCGTCGTAGCCCATGACCGACACGTCCTCGGGGACGCGCAGCCCACGCTCGGCGAGCTCGGACAGCGCGCCGAGCGCCATCACGTCGTTCGCGGCGAAGACCGCCGTCACCTCGGGGTGCGCGTCGAGGAGCTGCGCCAGGGCGCGCGACCCCGCCTCCTCGGTGGGCTCGCCCGGGAGCACGACCGTCGCGACCTCGGCGCGGCCGTCGACACCGGCGCTGAACCCCGTGCGTCGTTCGTCGGACGCGGCCGACGAGGCGCCGACGAACCCGAGGCGCGTGTGGCCGAGCGCGAGCAGGTGCTCCGCGGCCATCGCCCCGCCCGCGCGGTCGTCGTTCGCCACGGTGTCCGCGCGGGGGATCGCGACGCGGCCGCCGGCGATGACGAGCGGGGTCGAGGCGGGGATCGCGAGGTCGGTGTCGGGCTCGCCGGCGATCACGATGCCCTCGACGCGCATGGACAGGAAGCCCTCGACCGGCGAGGCGTCGAGCCCGGTGTTGAGGAAGCGGTCGGCGACGACGAGTCGGTGGCCCTGGTCCTGCAGTGCCTCGCGCAGCCCGGTCAGCAGGTCGACGAACCACTGGTTCCGGAAGTCGTCGAGGACGACGCCGATCGTCCGGGAGCGCGTGCCCGCGAGCGACACCGCGGCCGTGGAGGGGCGGTAGTCGAGCTCCTGGATCGCCTTGAGCACCGCGTCACGCCGCTGCTGGCTCACCCGCGGGGAGCGCTGCAGGACGAGCGACACGAGGGACTTCGAGACCCCGGCGCGCGCGGCGACGTCGTAGATGGTCGCGGGTTTGCCGGCTCCCATGATCTGCATCGACCTCCGTGGCTCTCCCGTCGATGGTAGCGGGGGTGGCGCGCGTGCGGCGCGCCGGGCGCGCGGCCGCTTCGTGAGCAGAAATGGTCGGGTGCGTGGTGCCGACCCGACATCTTCTGCTCACGATCTGCGCGTGGTCACTCCTCCACACGGGAGGCGCGGTGCGAGTTGTGCACGAGTGCTTCGGTACGCGGGCGGTGCGGGAGCGCGGGGCGCGAGGGTGACCGCATGCGACCACGCCCGCTTCCGCCCGCGCTCCGCAACCGCGCGTTCGACGTCCACGCCGCGGACCGCGCAGGAGTCTCCCGACAGCGACTCCGACGGAGCGACCTCGTCCGGCCCACCCGTTCGATCCGGTGGGCCCGCGACCGCCCACCCGACGCCGTGCACCGGATCCGAGCCCTCCGGCCGGTCCTGCTGCCCGGACAGTTCGTCAGCCACGTCTCCGCCGCCGTGCTCTGGGGGCTGCCCGTCCCGGTCGACGACGAGGCGCCGGTGCACGTCACGAGTCCGATCCCGACCGCCCAACCGCGTCGCACGGGCGTGGTCGGACACCGGATCACGCCCGACCGAGCGGACGTCGCCGAGCGGTGGGGCATGCCCGCGAGCACTCCCGCAGCGCTGTGGGTCGACTGCGGCGCGATGCTGACGACCGACGAGCTCGTCGTGCTCGGCGACGCGATCGTGACCGAGCCACGGTGTCGCACGACGATCGACGACCTCCGGACCGCACTCGTCCGGGCCGGAGCCCGAGCAGGCGTCCGGAAGCTGCGGACGGCGATCGAGCTGGTCCGGGTCGGTGCCGGCTCGCCCCAGGAGACGCGGGCGCGGCTCGCGATCATCCGCGCGGGCCTTCCCGAACCGGAACTACAGGTAGAGATCCGAGACGAGGCAGGGTCCTTCGTCGGTCGGGTCGACATGGCCTACCCGCGGCACCGCGTCCTCATCGAGTACGAGGGCGACCACCACCGCACGGATGCCGCGCAGTGGGCCAGCGACCTCCGGCGCTACCGCGAGGCCGAGCGCCTCGGCTGGGTCGTCGTCCGGTGGTCGCGCTCGGACCTCACCCGGTACCTCGCCGAGGCCATCGGACACCTGCGGTCGGTGCTCACACGCCGGGGGTAGCGTCCGGGCAATGGCGACGCTGCTCATCACCGGGGCCGCAGGACGCATCGGCGCTGCAATCCGGCCCCGACTCCTCGCGGCCGGTCACGACCTCGTGCTGTTCGACGAGCGCACGCCGGACGACCCACCGACCGGCGGTGAGCGCTTCGTGCCCGGGTCGGTGCACGACGCCGATGCCCTCGACGACGCGCTGATCGGCGTCGACACCGTCGTCCACCTGGCGGGCATCCCGACCGAGGCCGCGTGGGACGACCTCGTCGCGGCGAACCTCACCGGGACGAAGAACGTGCTCGAGCGAGCGGCCGCGGCCGGGGTCCTCCGGGTCGTCCAGGCGAGCTCGATCCACGCCGTCGGCCGAGTGCCCGAGCCGCTCGACGAACCGGGGAGCGTGCCCGGGGACCGGCTGCCCCGTCCGGACACGTACTACGGCGTGACGAAGGCCGGGATGGAACTCCTCGGCAGTCTCTTCGCTGACCGATTCGGGATGTCGATCGTCTCGGCACGCATCGGGGCGTTCGGCGAGCAGCCGTCGTCCGGTCGTGCGCTCCTGATGTGGAGCTCGCCGGACGACCTGGTGCGGTTGGTGCTGGCGACCATCGCGCTCCGGGGCCCGGGGCACCACGTCGTGTGGGCGCTGTCCCGGAACACCGGGTCCCCGGCCGACCTCACCGCAGGGGAGCGGATCGGCTTCGTGCCGGTCGACGACGCCTCGGGCGTGCTGGACCCCGACGCCCGTGCGGCCCTGCCCGCCGAGGACCTCCGCTACCTCGGCGGCGACATGGTCGAGCTGCCGCTCGGGCGAAGCACTTCGTGAGCAGAAACGGTCGGGTTCCCTGAGGTCACCCGACCATTTCTGCTCACGAAGCGGCGCGGCGGGGCGCGCGCCCGCGCCCCCGCTACCCGATCAGGCTCGGGCGCAGGTCGCGCAGCGTCCGCGACCGCGTCTGCCGCGCCGTCACGACGAACGACACCAGGAGCGCCCCGAGCAGCCAGCACGCGAGCACGCCCGCGTCCGACCACGCCGCACCGAGGTCCCCGCCGTACATCGTCTGCCGGATCGCGTCGACCGAGTACGTCATCGGCAGCGCGAAGTGCAGCGCCGCCAACGGCCCCGGCAGCGTCTGCCACGGGAACGTCCCGCCGGCGGTGACGAGCTGCACGAGCATGAGCACCAGGCCGAGGAACTGCCCCACCGAGCCGAGCAGCACGTTCAGCGCCATGATGATCGCCGCGAACGTCGCCGATGCCAGCACCATGACCCCGATCGTCGCCCCGGCGTGCACGACGTTCAGGTCGAGGGCGAACCGGACGATGAAGAAGAGCGCCACCATCTGCACGAGTCCGAGCAGCGCCGGCGTCAGCCATCCGCCGAACACCACCGCGAGGGGCTTCCGCACCGCGGTGATCGCCCGCTTCGAGATCGGCTTGAGGATGAGGAACAGCGCGTACATGCCGATCCAGGCCGCGAGGGAGATGAAGAACGGCGCGAGACCGGCCCCGTAGTTGTCCGCCGCCGCGACGTTGTCGTCCCCGACCTTGACCGGGTCCGAGATCACCGACGCCTGGTCCTCACGCTGCGAGGCGTTCGACGCCGGGATCTTCGTGCGGCCCTCGTGGAGCTTCGAGGCGAGCTCGGACGAGCCGCTCTGCAGCTTCGTCAGCCCGGACGCCAACGACTTCGCGCCGTCGTCGGCCGAGGCCGCTCCGGACGCCAAGGAAGCCGCACCGGACGACAGCGTGGGCGCGGCCGACGCGAGCTGCGAGGTGCCAGAGGCCACCTGCGACGAGCCGGACGCCAACTGCGCGGCACCGTCCGCAGCGGAGGAGACCCCGCTGGCCAGGGTGGGGGCCGCCGTCGCCAGGGCGGAGGTGCCGGCCGCGACCTGGGCGGACCCGTCGCGCAGCTGGTCGACGCCCTCGAGCGCGGCCTTGGCCTTCGCGAGATCAGCCTTCGTCTTGTCGTCACCGAGCTGCGCCTCGACGGTGGAGGTGATGACCGCCTGCACCTCCGGCGTCAGTTCCACTCCACGGTCCGCGGCGGCCTTCGTGATCGCCGCCGTCACGGTGTCGGGGGAGAGGCCGTTCAGCGCGTCGAGCGCCGGATCGGTCTGGTCGGCCAGTGCCTTGTTGCCGGCGGCGACCTGCTGTGCGCCCTCGTTCAGCTGCGCGGTCTGCGCCGGCAGCGACGCGGTCTGCTGCTTGGCCGTCTGCAGCCCCGAGGACAGCGTCGCCGCCCCGGAGGCGACCTGCTGGGCGCCCTGGTCGAGCGCAGCGGTCTGCGACGGCAACGCGGCGGTCCCGTCCGCGAGCGTCGCCGCCCCGGAAGCGAGCTTGCCGGTGCCGTCCGCGAGCGTGGCCGCGCCCGACGCAGCGGACCTCGCACCGGAGGCGAGCTGCCCCGCGCCGTCGACCGCGTCGCCCAGGCTGTCGCGCACGTCGGCGAGGCCCACGAGCAGGGTCTTCGCCGCCTGCTTCCCGACCCGCTCGGCGACGGCGGTGCGCATCGTCTTGCCCGCCTGCTCCGCGATGGTCGAGGCGAGGTACGAGTTCGTGTCCGCCGTCGTCATCACGAGCTCGGCACGCTTCGGGTCGTCGGACTGTGCGGAGACGAGGGACTCCGAGAAGTCGTGCGGGATCGTCACGACGAAGTCGTACGTGCCGTTCCGGACGCCGGAGCGCGCGTCGGCCGCGGTCGTCTTCGTCCACTTGAAGTCGGCGCCGTCGATGGCCTCCTTCGTGACGTCCTTGCCGTAGTCGACGTGGTCGCCGTCGAGCGTCGCCCCGGCGTCCTGGTCGACGATGGCGGCGGGGACCTGGTCGAGCTTCGCGTACGGGTCGCGGTTCGCCCAGAGGTAGGCGCCGCCGTACAGCAGCGGCACGACCATGAGCGCGATGAACGCGAGTCGTGCGAGCGGGGTCGCGGTGAGTCGCGCCAGTTCGGCGCGGACGAGCGAGGTGGTGGTCACGCGGTCGCCTCCGTGGGCAGGTGGTCGGTGTCGGACTGGAGGCGCGGGTCGTCTCCGTCAGGTCGGGCCACGTCCTCGGGGTCCTCGGTCTGGATGGTGTCGAGCAGGTGTTCGACGGTCGCGGCTGCGGCCTTGGAGGTCACGAGCACGACGGTCACGCCGCGGCGGGCGACGTCGCGGACGACCGCGAACCACCCCTCCACGGCGCCGCCGTGCCGTTCGGGCGAGGTGATGACGAGCCCGGTCACCCCGTCCCGCAGCAGGGCGAGTTCGACGAGGAGCCGGACCCGCACGTCGGTCGGGACCCGCTGCACGTGCGTGTCGGCGTAGTCCCGCAGCCCGAGCTCGTCGAGCACGGTGTCGACGTGCTCGCGGGAGGGCCGCTGTCCGGCGAAGGCGAGCTCCTCGCGCACGATGCGCTTGAGGCTCATCACGGGGAAGGGCTCAGCGATGCCCGGCGTGTCCACGAGGGCGAACGTCCTCCGGACCGCCGCGGCGTCGTCGTGCCCGTCGAGCAGCACGCGACCGGTCTCGGGCCGCATGCGCCCGCCGGCGACGAGCGAGGCGAGCACGGGTGCCTGCTCCGTCTCGACGGCGACGACACCGGGGCGGCCGGGGGCGGCGACGGCGGAGACGACGGGCAGCGCGGCACCGGGCTCGTCGCCGATGCCGACGTGGTCGAGTTCGAGCGTCATGCGCGGTCCTTCTCTGTGGAGACCTTCGTGGTGGTGGAGGCGGCCGGCTCGGAGAGCGAAGCGGTGCGCCAGTCGATGCCGGCCATCCCGAGCGCCGAGAGGACGACCATGCGGCGTCCGTCGTCGTCCGAGGTGCCGGAGCGCGTGGCCTCGTCGAGCACGGCGATGCAGGCGCCCTCGACGAGCCGGCCGAGCGTCGCGGGGTCGACGTCGTCGCGCATGGTGCCGTCGGCGATCCCGAGGGCGCACGCGTCGCGGACCTGGGCGCGCAGGGGAGCGAACACCGCGGCCACGGACTCGCTGAACGGGCTGCGGATCGCGACCCGGGCCATCGACCGGACGTGGGACACCTCGGACCACAGCGTCACCGCGATGGCGGCGAGCCGAGCGGCCGGTGGGAGTGCGCCGAGGTCCGCCGCGGTCGGCATCGCACCGGCGACACGAGCGGCCCCGGCGGTGACGACCTCGCGCACGAGGTCGTCACGGGAGGGGAAGTGTCCGTAGACCGCACGCCGGGAGAGTCCCGCGGCGGACGCGATCGTCTCGAGCGAGACGTCCGGGTCCGCCTGCAGTGCGGTCTTCGCCGCCTCGATCAGGGCAGCCCGGTTCTCCGTCGCGTCCCGGCGGGGAGCGCGTGCGGGCTGGTCAGGAGTGGTCACGCACCCCATCGTAATAACGTGCACACACGTGTGCAAGTTATCAGTTCCAGCACCCCCGACCGGGGGTGGTCCCCCAAAGTGCCGACTGCGCTCCCTGAGAGCAAGCGCATAACTTCACAGCAATTCCATGAAGAACACGGACGGAGCCAGGAGTGCGCCTTTTGAACCGTGCAACACCGAACGACAACCCGAACCCGAACCCGCATCGCATCGCACGCGTGCTGACCGCCGGCATCGCCGCCGCGGCCCTCGCGTGCGGTGGGCTCGCCGTCGGTGGGGCGGCCTCCGCGGCCCCGTCCGGCCTCTCGCCCGCCGACCTGAAGATCGCGCAGCCGCTGCGTGACGCGAAGCCCCAGAAGACGATCGCGGCGTTCGTGCGCACGACCGGCCAGGGCGCCCTCGAGGTCGACGCGAAGGCCAAGGGCGGCGACCTGACGAAGTCGAAGACGCAGTCCTCGGCCGCGAAGCAGCGCGTCAAGGCGATCGGCTCGACCGTCGACGCGGTCCGCGCTGCCGTCAAGCAGTCCGACGCGGACGCCACCGAGCTCTACTCGACCGAGTACACCGTCCCGGGCATCGCCGTCGTCGCCGACGTCGAGGCGCTCCGGAAGGTCGCGGCGCGCTCCGACGTCGCGAGCATCATCCCGCTCACGCCGAAGAAGGTCGTCGAGCCGACGGTCAACGAGGACGCCTCGGCGGCCCCGTCCGGCGTCGACCCGAGCCTCGTGAAGCCGGGCGCGGACGGCGTCAGCCCGAAGAACGCGGCGAGCGACGTCTACACGCGGGCGCTCAACGCGTGGCAGCAGACCGGCCACACCGGCAAGGGCGTCAACGTCGCCGTGCTGGACACCGGCCTCGACTACACCCAGGCGGACTTCGGTGGCCCCGGCACCACGGCCGCCTACGACGCTGCCCTCGCCTCGACGAGTGCGCCTGCTCAGGGCTCGTACGACCCGCAGAAGTTCCTCGGCGGGTACGACTTCGCCGGGCCGACCTACAACGCGGACCCGACCGACCCCGACACCTACCAGCCGGTGCCCGCGCCGGACGACAACCCGATCGACGGCAAGGGCGGCGACCACGGCACGCACGTGTCCGGCACGATCGCCGGCTACGGCCTCGACGCCGACAAGCAGACCTTCGACGGCGACTACACCAAGCTCACCACGCAGCAGGTGCAGGACATGTGGATCGGTCCGGGCACCGCGCCCGAGGCCGGCCTCTACGCCCTCAAGGTGTTCGGCGACGGCGGCGGCTCGACCGACCTCACCGGTGCCGCGCTCGACTGGGTCGGCCAGTCGCTGACCGAGGGCAAGGACATCAACGTCCTCAACCTGTCGCTCGGTTCCGACTACGGCGCACCGGACGACCCCGACAACGCGAAGATCGACGCGCTCACCGCCCGCGGTGTCCTGCCCGTGATCGCCTCGGGCAACGCCGACGACTTCACCGACATCGGTGGCTCGCCCGGGAACGCCGAGGGTGCCCTGACGGTCGCCGCCAGCGCCACCGGCCAGTCGCTCTACGACGGTGTCCAGGTGACCGCCCCGTCCGCCGTCGCGAAGACCTACCGCGCGCAGTACTCACAGAACTTCCAGGGCACGCTGCCGGTCGAGGGCGACGTCGTCGTCCCGACCACGAACGTCGACGGCTGCACGCCCTTCACGGGTGCGGACGCCGCGGCCGTCGCAGGCAAGGTCGTCTGGCTCAAGTGGACCGACGCCGCGCTCGAGTGCGGGTCCGGGGTCCGGTTCAACAACGTCCAGGCCGCCGGCGGCGTCGGCGTGCTCCTCGCGGGCACGATCAACACCTTCAGCTCGGGCATCGCGGGGAACGCGACCATCCCGGGTGCCGAGCTGACCAAGGACAGCGTGACGAGCCTCCTGGCCTCTGCCAAGGCCGGGACCCTGCACGTGAAGTTCGCCGACGAGCTCAAGGGCTTCGAACTCGCCACCGACCCCGAGGCCGTGAACACGCTCGCGTCGTTCACCAGCCGCGGTGTCCACGGTTCGTTCGGTGACATCGTCAAGCCGGACATCGCCGGCCCCGGGGTCAACGTGATCTCCGCGGCCAACGGCACCGGTGACGACCGCATGTCGATGAGCGGCACGTCGATGGCGACGCCGGACGTGGCGGGCATCGCCGCGCTGACGTTCGAGTCGCACCCGACCTGGTCGGCCCCGGACGTCAAGGCCGCGCTCATGAACACGGCCACGCACGACGTCAAGGACGGCTCCGGCACGGCGACCCTGCTGCGCCAGGGCACCGGCCGCGTCGACGCCCTGCAGGCCGTCACCGCCGACACCACCGTGAAGAGCGTCGAGAACGGTCAGCTCGTGACCGCCTCGTTCGGTGTCGTCGAGGTCGCGGGCAAGACCAGCGAGACCCGGTCGCTCCTCATCGAGAACACCGACTCCACGGCCCACACCTACGACGTGGCCTACCAGCCGCAGGTGTCCCAGCCGGGTGTCGCGTTCTCGCTCAGCACGAAGCGCGTCACCGTCGGCCCCGGTCGCGGTGCCGTCGTGGACCTGACCTTCACGGTCGCCGACCCGACGCAGCTCCGCCGCGTCATCGACCCCACCCAGGAGTCGGTGCAGCAGGGCTACCAGCGGGAGTTCGTCACCGCCGCGACCGGTCTCGTGACCTTCACCCCGACCGACAAGACGCTCGACCCGCTGCGCCTCGGCACGTACGTCGCGCCGAAGCCGGTCAGCGCCGTGCGCGGTTCGGGTGTGTCCTTCACCGGGTCCCAGAAGACCGCGAACCTCGCGCTGAGCGGCCGCACGGTCGACCAGGGCGGCCTGACCTCGGGCTACCACGCCGCGGTCGCACCGTTCGTGCTCGGCGGGACGGACGGCGTGGAGTCGTTCCCGACGGGTTCGGCGTCGCAGTCGCTCAAGGCCGCTGACGTCCGTGCCTACGGCGTCAGCTACGACAAGGCGTCGGACACCCTCGCGTTCGGTGTGCAGACGGCCGGTCCCGACGCCAACCCGGGCGCCGTGACCAACGTCGAGGTGTTCATCGACACGAACGGCGACGGCAAGGACGACTACCTCGTCTACGACGCGAAGTCGTCCGTGGTCGACGCGACGCTCGTCACGACGATCGACCTCGCCAAGGCTGCGCAGGCCGTCGACGACCCCGACATCGACCCGGTGGTCGACGCCTTCCCGCTCAACGGCGGTGCCCCCGGCCAGGACGTCAACACGTTCGACAGTGCCGTCAAGGTGCTGCCGGTGACGGCCTCGGCGATCGGTGCCGCGGGCAAGACCATCTCGTACCGGGTGGAGACCGAGTCGGCGTACGCGCCGGGTGCGGCCACCAGCGGGTCCTCGGTGGTCGACGTGACCTCGACGGCGAAGTTCAACCTCGCCAAGCCGACGCTCACGTTCGCGCAGGGTGGCCAGGGCGGCACGCTGTTCGCCGACAAGGGCACGCTCCAGGTCACCCGCGGCGCCGGTGTGGCCAGCGCCCGGATCCTGCTGCTACACCTCGGCAACGCGGTCGGCAGCCAGGCCCAGAGCGCCGCGGCGACCTGGGTGGCCCCGGCACTGACGCTCGTCAAGGGCAGTGCGGTCTCCATCAGCGGCAAGCCGACGGTCGGCACGAAGCTCAAGGCGAACCACGGTACGTGGAACGGCTCGGGCGTCACGTACTCGTACCAGTGGCTCCGTGACGGCAAGGCGGTGAAGAGCGCGACGAGCTCGTCCTACAAGCTCGGCACGTCCGACGCCGGCCACACCTTCTCGGTGAAGGTCGTCGCGACGGCGAAGGGCTACCAGGACGGCACGTCGACCTCGAAGTCGACCGCCAAGGTCGCTCGCCGCTAGGCACCGACACCACCACTCGGGCCCCGTCGCACCCCAGCGGCGGGGCCCGCAGTGCGTCAAGAGGACATGTAGTTAGACAAACTAGTTATCCGGTGGGAGGGTTGCAGCATGCAGACGCAGACCACCCTGAAGCAGCTCCGGGCCAACCCGATGGAGTGGCGTCGCCGTGGGCTCACCCCGCCGGACGTCATCCAGTCGATGATCGAGGAACGCCTCGCCGAGCCGGGCCACTCGGCCCCGGTGGGCGACCCGTCGTACCAGGACTTCTTCCGCAGCTGAGCGCGCGGGCGCGACCCGCTCGGGGACTGGAGGCGCGGTGCCGGCTGGCACCGCGCCTCCAGTCCGTCTCCGGTACCGTCCGTCGGTCCGACGGCGGGCGCTGCGACGGCCGCACCGGGCGACCGGCAGGTAGCGTGCCGGTGGCCGTCCGATAGACTCGGGTGGACCACCGGCCCGACTGGTCGTGTGAGGTCCTCCGCCAACGTGAGGAGAACCAGATGCCCGCTGCAGTGATCATCGGAGCCCAGTGGGGCGACGAGGGCAAGGGGAAGGCCACCGACCTCCTCGGGTCCCGCATCGACTACGTCGTGAAGTTCAACGGCGGCAACAACGCCGGGCACACGGTCGTCGTCGGCGGCGAGAAGTACGCCCTGCACCTGCTGCCCTCGGGGATCCTCACACCGGGCGTCACGCCCGTCATCGGCAACGGCGTGGTCGTCGACCTCGAGGTCCTCTTCCAGGAGCTCGACGCGCTGAAGGCCCGCGGCGTCGACACCTCGAAGCTGCTCGTGTCGGCGAACGCCCACGTCATCACGCACTACCACCGCACGATCGACAAGGTGACCGAGCGGTTCCTCGGCAAGCGCCAGATCGGCACCACCGGTCGCGGCATCGGCCCGACCTACGCCGACAAGATCAACCGCGTCGGCATCCGCATCCAGGACATCTTCGACGAGAACATCCTGCGCCAGAAGGTCGAAGCGGCCCTCGACCAGAAGAACCACCTGCTGGTGAAGGTCTTCAACCGGCGCGCGATCGACGCCGACGAGGTCGTCGAGTCGCTGCTGTCCTTCGCGGACCGCCTGCGTCCGATGGTCGCCGACACCGGGCTCGAGATCCACCGTGCGCTCGAGCGTGGCGAGACCGTCCTGTTCGAGGCCGGCCAGGCCACCATGCTCGACGTCGACCACGGCACCTACCCGTTCGTGACCTCCTCGTCGGCGACGGCGGGTGGCGCGGCGACCGGTTCGGGCATCGGCCCGGGCAAGCTCGAGCGCATCATCGGCATCGTCAAGGCGTACACGACCCGCGTCGGCGCCGGTCCGTTCCCGACCGAGCTGTTCGACGAGTCGGGGGAGTTCCTCCGGGCGAACGGCTTCGAGTTCGGCACCACCACGGGTCGCCCGCGCCGCTGCGGCTGGTACGACGCCCCGATCGCCCGCTACACGGCGCGCGTCAACGGCGTGACGGACTTCGTGCTCACGAAGCTCGACGTCCTCACCGGGCTGTCGACGATCCCCGTCTGCGTGGCGTACGAGGTCGACGGCGTCCGCGTGGACGAGGTCCCGGTCAACCAGTCGGACTTCCACCACGCCAAGCCCGTCTACGAGGAGTTCCCCGGCTGGACCGAGGACATCACGGGTGCCCGCTCGTTCGAGGACCTGCCGAAGAACGCGCAGGACTACGTGCTCGCGGTCGAGGCGATGTCCGGGGCGCGGATCTCCGCGATCGGTGTCGGCCCCGGGCGTGACGCCATCGTCGTGCGGCACGACCTGCTCGGCGACACCGCAGCCTGACGATGCGCGTCCTGTTCGTCTGCAGCGGCAACATCTGCCGTTCGCCGCTCGGCGCACAGGTCCTCACGGCGCGACTCGGCCCGGACGCACCCGCGTTCGTGGTCGAGTCCGCCGGCACCATCGCGCAGGACGGCGCTCCGATGGACGATGCCGCCGCAGCGCAGTCCGTGCGACTCGGCGGGTCGCCCGACGGGCACCGTGCGCGGTACCTCACCGCGGCGATCGCGGGGTCGGCGGACCTCGTGCTCACCGCCGAGCGCTCGCACCGTGCGGCCGTGGTCTCGCTCGCGCCCCGGACGGCGAAGCGCGCGTTCACGGTCAAGCAGTTCGCCCGGGTGCTCGACGGGCTCGAACCGGCCGAGCTCGGCGGCGTGTCCACGCCCGAGGAGCTCGTCGAACTCGTCGCCCGGCTGCGGGGGACCGTGCCGCCGCTCGCGGACCCGACGGGCGACGACGTCGATGACCCGTACCGCCGGTCGACGGCGACGCACGAGCGGGTGGCAGACGAGATCGCCGCGGCGCTCGTGGTGGTCGCGGACGCGCTGCGCGCCGTGCGCTGACGCGCGGGCACACTGTGCGCCGGGCGCTGACGCGCGGGCACACTGTGCGCCGGGCGCTGACGCGCGGGCACCTGCGCACCGTGCGCTGACACGCGGGCACACTGCGCGCCGGGCGCTGACGCGCGGGCGCCCTGCGCCCCGGCCGCCCGCCGCTCAGCGCCGCGCCAGCACCTGCCGCTCGCGACTCGCGGCGACGCCGGCCACGAGCTGTACCCCCAGCAGCGCCAGCAGCACCACGACCGGCACCGTCCAGCCCCCGGTCGCCGTGTGCAGCAACCCGATCCCGAGCGGTCCGAGCCCCGCGAGCAGGTACCCCGTCCCCTGCGCCATCGTCGACACGTGTGCGGTGTGCCGGGCATCGGGCGACCGCCACACGATGTAGCTCAACGAGAGGCTGATCGCGCCGCCCTGCCCGAGCCCGAGCAACGTCATCCACAGCCACGCCCCGGCGGCCGGAGCCACGAGCAGGCCGACGAACCCCACCGCGCAGACCACCACCACGACGACGACCGGCACCCACGTCGGTCGCAGTCGCCGCGCGATCGCGGGCCCGGTCACCCCGGTGACGATCCCGGGCAGGCTCGAGTACGCGAGCATCAGGCCGGCCTCGTGCGCGGTCACCCCGGCGTCCTGCAGCACCGTCGGCACCCAGGTGAGGAACGCGTAGTACGACAGGCTCTGCAACCCCATGAACCCGGTCACCGCGATCGCCACGGGGTCGCGGAACAGGCGGGCGAACGTCGGCTCGTCGGCGGCCTCGACCGGAGCGTCGTCCACCGTCCGCGAGCGCCCGGTGTGCCCCGGGTTCCGCAGCGCCCGCGGCAACCAGACGAGGAACGCGACGACCGCCGGCACCGCCCAGAACGCCAGCGCCGGTCGCCACGACCCGAACGCGGCCGCGAGCGGGACGACGGCCGCCGAGGCGATCGCGGCACTGAGGAACAACGCCGTCGAGTACAGCCCCATCATCAGCCCGACCCGGTGCGCGAAGTCGCTCTTGATCGCCGCGGGCATGAGGACGTTCGCCACCGCGATCGCGGCGCCGGCCAGCACGGTGCCGCCGTAGAGCGCCCAGCCGTGGGGCTCGATCCGCAGCGCGATGCCGACCGCGAGCACGGCCATGGTCAGGCCGAGCAGCCGGTGCAGCCCGATCCGCCGGGTCAGCAGCGGCGTCAGGAACGCGAACGCCCCGAACGCGAACACCGGGATGGTGGTGAGCAGGCTCGCCGCCGACGGCCCGAGGTGCAGGGAGCGCTCGACGGCACCGAGGACCGGACCCACCGACGCCACGCCCATCCGCAGGTTCAGCGCGACGAGCAGGAGTCCGGCGCCGACGTACCAGGCGGCCAGGAGTCGCCGGCGGGGCCTCGTGTCGGGCACGGTGGTGGAAGCGGTGGTCATGCATCGATCCCACCATCCGGCGGGACCGGCCCGGAACACGTATGCTGCCGCTCGATGTCGGTTTCCAGCCACGCCCACGAGCGGATCGTCGACGACCGCACCGAGGCGGCGTACCGCTTCGAGCACGCCGAGACGGTCCCGCCCCACGCGCACCCGCTCGGTCACCTCGTGCACGCGGCGACGGGCGTGCTGTCCCTCATCACCGCCGACGGTGCGTGGATCGCGCCGTCGAACCGGGTCGCGTGGGTGCCGGCCGGTGCCGAGCACCGGCACCGGGCCCACGGGGTGACCGACATGCGGATCGTGTACCTGTCCGCGGAGGCCGCCGCGCGCCTCCCGTCCGGCCCTGCGGTCCTGTCCGTCTCACCGCTCGCACGGGAGGCGCTGCTCGCCCTCACGACACCGGCGCCGCGCTCCGAGACGGCCAGGTCCCACCTCCGTGCGGTCGTCGTCGACGAGGTCGCGTCCGCGCCGGAGCAGCCGCTGCACCTGCCGGAGCCGCGCGACCCCCGGCTGCGCCGGGTGGTGCGACGGGTCGAGCGCGACCTGTCGACCCCGCTGTCGCTCGCCGAGCTCGCGGCCTGGGCGGGGCTCGGGGAACGGACGCTGACCCGGCTGTTCCGGCAGGAGACGGGCACGGGGTACCGGCAGTGGCGCCTGCAGCTCCGGGTGCACCGTGCGCTCGTGCTGCTCGCGGGAGGACACAGCGTCACCGACGTCGCGGCGGCCTGCGGATGGGCGACGACGAGCCAGTTCATCGAGCAGTTCACGCCGCTGGCCGGGATGACACCGGGGACGTACCGCCGGGCTGCCGGCCGAACGAGCGCCTGACGGTCCTCCAGCGGATTGGCCGGAGAACGAGTACCCCGATCTGTCCCCTGTACCCCGGAAGTGCGACGCCCGACCCCGGAAACCCGGGCTTCGCCGATGGGGCGCATTGACGGAACCCGTGAATCGGCGGGCGTCGCTGGCGGGTGGAGGGGGCGGTCTCGTAGCGTTCTCATGTCAGCCGATGTACCCCGGATCGCGAAGGAGAGCGACATGAGCACCACCGTCAGCACCGACACCCGAGCCGAGGTCACGCTCGACACCGAGACCGTCGACACGATCGCCATCCTCGAAGCCCAGGCCGAACCGCACGCCCGCCCTGCCCGCGCCAAGCTCACCTGGACGCAGGAGGACGACGGCGAGTGGGTCGCCAACTACGGCGGGTACTTCGGCGGATCGGTGGACAAGCGCGACGACCGCTACGTCGCCTCGGACACGTTCGGCCTCGTCGTCGGCGACTTCGCGTCGCTCGAGCAGGCACAGGCGAAGCTCGCGGACCAGCTGCACGTGATGCTGCCGTCCGTGATCCGCCCGGTCGACTAGCACGTCGCTCCCCGGAGCACTGCACCACCCCGCACCACCCGCACCACGGAACGCCGCACCACAGCAGCACGCACCAAGAGGAGCACGACCATGAGCACGCCCGTCGACCACCACCAGCACACCGAGGTGACCGTCGACACCGCCACCATGGTCGCGATCACCGGCATGGACGCCCAGGTCGACGTCGTCGTCGACACCGACGTCGACGAGCCGGTCCACCCGCGCATCCTCTGGTCGCGGCCGGACACGGGGCTCTGGGCGGCGAACTACGGCGGCTACTACGGCGGGACCGTCGACCGCCAGGGTGCGCACTACTTCGTATCCGACACCTTCGGGCAGTACGTCGGCGACTTCCGGTCGCTCGAGGAAGCCCAGCTGCGGCTCGCCGAGCGGCTCCACGTGCTCCTGCCGGACGTGCGTCGCGACGGCGCCTGACGCTCTGGACTGCGGCCCGGACCGCGTCAGCCGATCGGCTGACGTGATCCGGGCCTCCTGTCTGTCATGCTCTCGACGTGGGCCGACGCTCGGCCCGGACCGGGGGGACCATGACGTCGGACGAGCACGCGACCATTCCGCACCGAGCGGGCCCGTCTGCACGCGCGGTGCTGGCGACGTGCGTCGTCGCGGCACTCGTCCTGCTCGCCGGGCTCGTGGTCGTCACCTCGTCGCCCGCGCCGCTGCGCGCGCTGGGCGCGAGCGGCGTCTGCGGCGGGTGGTCGGACGACGAGGCCGGACGTGACGAGACCCGGATGTCCGCCGGGTTCGTCCTGCGGAACCCGTCCGACCGGCCCGTCACGCTCCGGGGCGTCCGTGCGACGTGGGACTCCGGGCTCCGCTCGGTGCGCGTCGTCCTCGCGGAGAAGGTCCGGGGATCCGGCACGGGCGCACTGATGGGCGACACCGCGAGCGTCGTCGACGGCGCGCAGGTCCTCGACGCCGACGGTACGGTGATCGCGCCGCACCACGACGTCCGGGTCGTCGCCGAGATGCGCTCGAGGAGCCTGGCGCACGGCGGACACCTGACCGGGCTCCGGGTGACGACGACCGGGCCGCTGGGGACCCTGCGGACCCAGGACCTGTCGGACGTGACCGTGGGGATGACCACGCCGGGGTCCGACGTCTGCTGAGCGGCGTGGCTAGGCGACCCGCTCGATGAGCTGCGGCCCGTCGTTCCTGACGCTGTTCACCGCACGCGAGACCTCGTACTGCTCGAGGCCCGCCGCGACCGTCAGCGACTCGTGGTCGAGCAGGGCGAGCAGGTCGTCCTGTCCGAGGCCGCCCTGCTCGGTGTCCAACCAGGCGTCGTAGCCGTCCGGGGTGAGGAACGCCGGCATGCGGTCGTGCACCTCGCCCGGGGCCACGTGGGCGTCCCGCGTGATGATCGCCAGGGACAGCCGCCACTTGTCCGGGTCGCCGTCGGGCTTCGTGGGGTCGGGCCACGCGCTCACGACGCCGGCCATCGCGAGGGCACCGCCGGGTTCGTGGACGAAGTGCGGTTCCTTGCCGTCCTCGCGCACGACCCACTCGTAGTAGCCCTGGGCGGGGACGATGCAGCGGTTCGTCGCGAACGCCCGCTTGAACATGCCGCTCGTCGCGACGGTCTCGATGCGGGCGTTGATCGGCTTCGGGCGCTGCTTCTGGAAGTCCTTCGCCCAGCTCGGCACGAAACCCCAGCTGATCTGCGGGAGTTCGCGCTGCCCGTGCCGCTGCCGGACCGCGAAGACCGGGTCGGTCGGTGCGACGTTCCAGCTCGGGACCAGGCCGGTGCCGACCACGCCGGTGTCCTCGTCGACGTGCTCGGTCCGGTCGGCGAGCTCACCGATCAGTTCCGGCAGCAGATCGGCCGTGGTGTCGGAGACGACGAACCTTCCACACATGCGCCCAGTGTGCCCGGTGCCACCGACACGCGCTCACGCGCTCACTCGCCCGGGAGCGCCAGCTTGCTGCCGCTCGGGCTGTCGGGGCGGCCTCGGCGCGGCGCGGGCGGGACGGGCGGCAACGCCTCGGCCTCGACGCGGAGTTGCTCCTGGCGCCCGAGCGTGCGGATGCCGATGACCCCCGTGCCGCTCGTGATCACGATCGAGAAGATCCAGACGCCCGGGAACAGGATCACGGTGTCGCTGCCCACCGACGAGGCCACGTCGAACACCAGGGTGCCGAGGACGATGCCGATCCACCCGCCCGTGAGGAACAGCGAGCGGTACGCCGCTCGGACGAGCAGGTCGCGGGTCGCCGGCATGCCCTGCAGCACGGCGTCGCGGTGCTCCGGCGCGACCGGCGGCGGGTTGCGGCGGAAGTACCGGGCGATCGCCTCCTGTGTACGCCACCCGATACCGGGCACGGGTGGGAGCGACCATCCCCGGGGGCCGATCGGCGTGAGGGCGGCACCGACGCACCCGATGCCCGCGGCGACCAGGAGCGCCACGACGACCCCGGCTGCGACCGGGACGGCTCCGTCGAGGCGCTCGACGAACGCCCCCAGGAGCAGCAGCCCGGCGAACGCGACGACCGCGACGACGATCCCGACGCGGACGGCACGGCGGTGGTGGCGCCGGTCGACGAGCTCGGGGAGCCGCTCGCGGTACACCTGCCACCCGGCGCGGAAGACGGTCCGGGGTTCCTGCTCGCGGGCCTCAGCCACCGGGGAGCCGCACCTTCGAGCCGTCGACCCCGTGCTTCCCCGTATCGGCGTCTCCGGCCGGTGGATCGACCGCGAGGGCTGCGAGCCGCGCGCGCTCCGAGCGGCCGAGCCGCACCACGAGGTCGGGCAGCGTGCAGACGTACACCGCTGCCCACAGCAGCGCGATCGGCCGCACGTCGCTGCGCGCGACGGCCGCGATCCCGAGCAGTGCGACCCCGCCGAGGAGCGGGGTGAGCCGCGTCAGCCGCCGGACCAGCCCGCGCTGCAGGAGTCCGACGTCGGTCAGCACGGCCGCGCGGTCCTCGGGCGCCACCGGCCGTTGCCGTCTGCCCAGGTAGGGCTCCACCGACCACCGCACACTCATCTGCCAGTCCGGCCGGACCTGTCGCCCGTTGATGGTCGCTGCCGGGTCGAGCGGACGGTCGGTCCGGAAGGCGGAGAACACGATCGATCCGAGGCCGAGGGACACGAGCGCGATGACCACGACCGGTCGGACGGGCCCCGTACCGGCCCAGCCGAACGCGAGCTGCAGCACGACGGCGCCGACCAGCACGACCACGGAGCACGCGGCGGCGATCCACACGGCACGACGGGCGCGTGCGGGATCGACCACCGTGGCGATCCGCTCCCGCAGCACCTGCCACCCGAGTCTGAACACGAGGTTCCGTCTACTCCGTGAAGCTGACAGCGGTGGGGCCGGACACGCCCGACGCGTCCTCATCGACCGACCGCCGCCGCCCGCCGTTGCGCCCCGCTCCAGCGGTCGTCCAGGAACACACGGTGCGCTCGTGCCATGAGTCTCGACATCGTCTACACCGCCCCCGCCCACGCCACCGGAGGCGGCCGCGACGGACACGTGCGCAGCGAGGACGACCGCCTCGACCTCGACACCCGTCCGCCGAAGGAGATGGGCGGCAGCGGCGAGGGCACGAACCCCGAGCAGCTCTTCGCCGCCGGGTACGCCGCGTGCTTCCTCGGGGCGCTCCACGCCGCGGGCCGGGAGCTCGACGTCGACACGACCGGCGCCGAGGTCTCGGCCGAGGTCGGCATCGGCGGCACCGGCAACGGGGGCTTCGGCCTCGCGGTCGAGCTCGACGTCTACGCGCCGGTCGCCCGACCCGAGCAGCGCCAGCGTCTCGCCGAGCGCGCGCACGAGATCTGCCCCTACTCGAACGCCACCCGCGGCAACATCACCGTCGCGCTGTCGATCGTCGACTAGCGTTCCGCCCGTGGTCACCGACGAGTCGCGCTGCCCCTGCCTGAGCGGCAACCCCTACGGCGAGTGCTGCGGCCCGCTGCACGCGGGCGCCGCGGCCCCGACCGCCGAGCGGCTCATGCGGTCGCGGTTCAGCGCGTTCGCCCTCGGCCTGCCCGAGTACCTGCTGCAGACGTGGCACCCGCGCACCCGCCCGGCGAGCCTCGAGCTCGACCCGGCCCAGCGCTGGACGCGGCTGGACGTCCTGTCGACGGAGTCCGGCGGCCCGTTCGACTCCCGCGGCACCGTCGCCTTCCGCGCGTGGTGGCGCACCGACGACGAGCGGGGCACACTCGAGGAGACGAGCGACTTCGTGCGCGAGCACGGCCGGTGGTCCTACGTGGACGGCGCGGTGTCCTGAGCGCCTCCGTCCGCAGACAGGAGTACACCGTGCCGGACCGTGACCTCGCCGCCTTCGGCGCCCACACCACCGCCGCCGAGGTCGTGGCGGGGCTCGACCTCCGGGGACGGACCGCCGTCGTGACCGGGGCCGCCTCGGGCATCGGCGTGGAGACGGCCCGAGCGCTCGCCGGGGCCGGTGCGACCGTGACCCTGGCGGTCCGCGACGTCGGGGCCGGACAGCGGGTCGCGGCGGACATCGCCCGCACCACCGGACGCACCGCGCCCGACGTCGCCGAGCTCCACCTCGACCGCCCGGCGTCCGTGGAAGCGTTCGCGGCGTCGTGGTCCGGGCCCCTCGACGTCCTGGTCGCCAACGCCGGGGTGATGGACAGCCCGGAGTCGTACACCTCGGCCGGGTGGGAGACGCAGTTCGCCACGAACCACCTCGGGCACTTCGCGCTGGCCATCGGGCTGCACGAGGCGCTCGCCGCGGCCTCCGGTGCGCGGATCGTCTCGCTGTCGTCGAGCGGGCACGGCAGCTCGCCGGTCGTGTTCGACGACCTGTTCTTCCGGCGTCGCCCGTACGAGCCCGGGCTCGCCTACGCCCAGTCCAAGACCGCCAACGTGCTCTTCGCCGTCGAGGTCGGTCGACGATGGACCGCCGACGGGATCACGGCGAACGCGTGCATGCCCGGAGGGATCTGGACGGGGCTGCAGAAGCACTGGGACCCGGAGGTGCTCGCGGCGACGAAGGTCTCCGCGGTGGACGTCGTCAAGTCCCCGGAGCAGGGCGCGGCGACGTCGGTGCTCCTCGCCACCGCTCCGGAGCTCGACGGCGTGAGCGGCCGGTACTTCGAGGACTGCCACGAGGCCGCCGTCGTCGACCGCATCACCGACGGGCTGCACGGCGTGCTCCCGTGGGCGCTCGAGCCGGCCGCCGCCGAGCGGCTCTGGGACGTCTCGGTCGCGTTGCTCGACGCCGAGGCACGAGCTCGACGCTGACCGAGGCTCAGGCCCCGATGGTCTCCGGCAGGCCCACGGAGGCGCGCATCGCCCTCCGCACGTCGGCCTCGGCCGGCAGGAGCTCGTCCTGGTCACCGCTCAGGAAGAACCGGATCTGCCCGAGGGCCTGCTCGGCGAGCATGTCGAGCCCGTTCAGCACGCGCCCGCCGGCGTCCGCCCACCGCGTGGCGACGGCGGTCGGCCAGGGCTCGTAGGCCACGTCGAAGAGCACCGCGTCCGGCCCTGACGGCACGAGGTCGAGCGTGTCCGCCGCACCCCCGGGCAGCGTCGAGACGACGAACCCGTGACGGCTCCCCGGCAGCTCGGTCAGCGGGAGCACCTCGAGCGAGACCCCGAGCCGCACGGCCAGGTCGACGAGGTGTCCAGCCTTCGCGGTGTCGCGCAGGAACACCCGCACGAGCGACGCCCCGAGCCGCACGGCCGCGGTGAGGGCGCTCGCCGCGGTCGCACCGCCGCCGAGGACGGTCGCCTCGCCCGGGAGGTGTCCGAGCGCCTCGACCGGGCGCACGATCCCCTCGACGTCGGTGTTCGCGCCGGACCGCAGGACGGTGTCGCCGACCGTGCGGAACGCGATGGTGTTGGCGACCCCGAGCTCGTCGACGAGCGGGGTCGTCCGGTCGAGCATCGGCAGGACCTCGCGCTTGAGCGGCATGGTCAGGCTCAGGCCGCGCCAGTCGGGACCCAGCCCCGCGACGAACGCGTCCAGTCCGCCGGACGCGACCTCGTGCCTCCCGTACGTGAACGGCACCCCGAGCACGTCGTAGGCCGCTGCGTGCAGCGTGGGGGAGAGGGAGTGGGCGATGGGGGAGCCGAGCACCGCGAGGCGGGTCCGGGAGGGGTCGGAGTACATGTCCCCGTCAGCCTATCCAGGCGTGTTCCGCGCCGAGCGCTTAGGTTAGGCTTACCTTCGTGATCCGAACTCCCTCCCGCTTCCGCCGAGCGCTCGCCGCTGCCGGAGCCGTCGTCGCAGCGTCCCTCGTCCTCGCCGGGTGCGCCTCCGGCTCCGGTTCGTCGTCCGACGACGCCGCGACCACGTCCGCCGACGGCCAGTTCCCGGTGTCCATCACCACCGCCCTCGGCACCACGAAGATCGACTCGCAGCCGAAGCGCGTCGTCGCCCTCGGCTGGGGCGACGCCGAGACCGCGCTCGAACTCGGCGTGCAGCCCGTCGGGGCGAGCGACTGGCTCGCGTTCGGTGGCGACGGCGTCGGGCCGTGGCTCAAGGGCGCGTACACGAAGTCGCCGAAGATCATCCAGACGCTCGAGCCGAGCTACGAGGACATCCTCAAGCTCAAGCCCGACGTGATCCTCGACGTGAAGTCGTCGGGTGACAAGGACCGCTACGCGAAGCTCTCCGCGATCGCACCGACCGTGGCGATCCCGAAGGGCGGCGAGAACTACCTCGCCTCGACCGAGCAGCAGACCACGATGATCGCGAAGGCGCTCGGCAAGGAGGCCGCGGGCAAGAAGCTCCTCGCCGGCCTCGACGACGCCTACGCCGCCGCCCGCAAGGCGCACCCGGACTTCGCGGGCAAGTCGGCGGTCGTCGGTGCCTACACGTCCGAGGGCTTCGGGGCCTACGCCTCGACGGACAGCCGCTCGACGTTCATGCGGAACCTCGGCTTCACGATCCCGAAGGCGATCGACGAGCAGGCCGGCAAGGCGTTCTCGGTGCACCTGTCGGACGAGAACCTCGACCTGCTGGACGCCGACCTCACGCTGATCCTGCCGATCTACGTCGAGGCGTCCAAGGCCGAGTCCGACCCGCTCTTCCAGAAGGTGCCGTCGGTCGAGGCCGGGCACGCCATCGTGTTCGACGACCCGGACGTGTCGTCGGCGTTCTCGATGGGGACCACCGCCGCGATCGAGTGGGCGCTCGAGAAGCTGCCGGACGAGTTCCAGGCGAAGCTCGGCTGACGCCGATGCGGAACGACGGGAGGCGCGGTGCCAGCTGGCACCGCGCCTCCCGTCTTCCTGTGGTCGCGTCGCGACGCTGCGGTCAGGCGCCGAACGTCGAACCGAGGAACGCGAAGAGCAGGGCGATCAGCGGGAACGACCCCTGCACGAACGCGGAGTTGAGGTACCGGCGACCCGTCCCGAGCAGGACCACGGCGGCACCGAGCATCGACGCCGTCGAGAACACCACGAGCGTCCACCCGGTGGCCCCGTTGCCCGTGACGGCGAGCACCACACCGAGGATCGCGCCGATCGCGAGGAACAGGTTGTAGAAGCCCTGGTTGAACGCCATCGAGCGGGTGGCCTGGACCTCGGTCTCGGACGACAGGCCGAAGATCTTCCGCACACGGGGACTCGTCCACGCGACGGACTCGAGGAAGAAGATGTACACGTGCACGAGGCCCGCGAGGACCGCGAACACGCACGAGATCACGAGCAGGACCGACATGGTCCCCATTCTCGCAGTTCCGAAGGCGTGCTCAGGTCTCGCTCAGGTTCCGGTCGCGGGCCGACGACGTAACCGACACCTGCCGAGCGGTCGCGGCCGTTAGGCTCGGAGCATGAGCGACGACGACACCACGCCCCAGTACGACCCGGCGGCCGTCGCCGAACTGGCCAGCATCCGCCAGAGCATCGACAACATCGACGCCGCGGTCATCCACATGCTCGCCGAGCGCTTCAAGTACACCCAGCGCGTCGGTTACCTCAAGGCAGCAGCGGGGATGCCGGCGGCCGACCCGGGCCGCGAGCAGATCCAGGTCGCACGACTCCGCTCCCTCGCCGCCGAGTCGCACCTCGACCCCGCCTTCGCGGAGAAGTTCCTGAACTTCATCGTCGCCGAGGTCATCCACCACCACGAGCAGATCGCCGGCGGCGACGAGTGAGCGACGCGCTCCCGACGCTCCTCGTCGGCTCGTACACGGCCACCGGCGGCGGGAACGCGACGGGCATCTCGATCGTGCCCGGCGGACCGGTCGGGGGCGCGGACGGCGGCGCGCCGACGGCTCGCACGGTCGCGGTCATCGACGACCCGTCGTTCCTGGCCGTCTCTGGTGACCGGGTCTACGCCGTGTCCGAGACGGCAGACGGCGGTGTCTCGGCCTTTCGCCTGGGCGGCTCGTCGCTCGAACACCTCTGGGACGCTCCGGCCGGCGGCGACGCCCCGTGCCACGTGCGCGTCGACCCGTCCGGCGCGCTCGTCGTCACCAACTACGTCTCCGGCACCGTCACTGCGATCTCGCTCGCCGCAGCGGAGTCGCACGCCGCGTCGGTGCTCGGCAGCGACGGGCTGATCGGCGCGCACGGCAGCGACGACCAGGTGACGGTGCCCGCGTCGGCGCTCGTCACCGAGGTCCTCCCCGACGCCACCGGCCCCGTCGAGGACCGGCAAGAGGGCCCGCACGCCCACCAGTCGACCGCGACGCCGGACGGCACCGTGCTCGTGGCGGACCTCGGCGGCGACGCCCTGCACGAGTTCCGGATCACGGACGCCCCGACCATCGAGCAGGTCCGCGTCCACCACGTCACCCCGGGTGTCGGACCGCGGCACCTCGCCTGGTACGAGGGCGACCTCATCGTGGCCGGTGAGCTCGACGGCCGGGTCCACCGCCTCCGCCGCGACGGCTCGGGGTCGTTCGTGTCGGTGGCCTCCGCGGCGACCTTCACCGGCGAGGTCGGCGAGTCGCTCCTCAGCCACATCGAGGTCGACGACGCCGGGCGCGTGTACGTCGCGGTGCGCGGGCGCGACCTCGTGGTGGTGCTCGACGCATCCGACGGCGGGCTGTCGCTCGTGGGGTCGGCGTCCTCCGGTGGGGTGTGGCCCCGGCACTTCGCGCGGGTGCCCGGGTTCCTCCTCGTGGCGAACCAGATGTCCGACGCCATCGCGGTCCTGTCCCTCGGCGAGGACGGTGTCCCGGGCGAGGCCGTCGCGCAGATCGCGGTCGGCACGCCGGCGTGCGTCGTCCCGGTCGTTGTGCCGGTCTGAGTCCGACCCCATGGACGCGTCCTACACCCTCGTCCCCGGCCCGCCTCCCCTCGACGACTACCTCCGGCTGCGCCGTGACTCCGGCCTGACGCCGAAGGACGCCGACCAGGGCGCCGGGGCGATCGCCGGCAGCTGGTCCGCCTGCCACGTCCTCGATCCCGACGGGCGGCCCGTCGCGATGGGCCGGACGATCGGCGACGGCGGCTGGTACTTCCACATCGCCGACATCGCGACCGACCCGGCGCACCAACGCCGGGGGATCGGTCGTGCGGTGGTCGCTTGGCTCGTCGCGGACATCCGCTCCCGGGCACCCCGTGGCGCGTACGTCACCCTCGTCGGCGACCCGCCCGGGCAGCGCCTCTACCGGTCGCTCGGCTTCGACGACGTCGCACCGAGCCTCGGGATGGCGCTGCTGACCGACTGACCGACTGACCGGCCGGCCGGCCGGGTGGTCAGGACTCGATGACGTTCTCGAACGGTCGGCCCTCGGCCAACGCGGCCACCTGACGACGCATCAGCTCGATCGACCGCGGCACACTGAGGTCCGTGTTGCCGCCGACGTGCGGCGTCAGGACCGTGTTCGGCGTCGTCCAGAGCGGATGCCCGTCGGGCAGGGGTTCGGGATCGGTGACGTCGAGCGCTGCCGAGAGCCGTCCGGACCGCAGCTCGGCGACGAGGGCGTCGGTGTCGACGACCTTGCCGCGGGCGACGTTCACCACGAGGGCGCCGTCGGGCAGCGCGGCGAGCAGGTCGGCGTCCACCAGCCGTTCGGTCTCGTCCGTCAGCGGGGCGATGAGCACCAGGACGTCGGTGGTCGCGGCGAGCTCCGGGAGCTCGCCGAACGCGTGGACCTGCCGGCCGTCCTGCTCACGCGCGGTCCGCGCCACCACGGTGACCTCGGTGCGGAACGCCTCGAAGCGGGTCGCGATCGCGGACCCGATCGCGCCGTAGCCGACCACGGTCACGCGACGGTCGGCGAGGGACCGGGTGGTCCGGGCGTCCCAGACGCCGTTCGTACGGTCGGCCTGGAACGCCCCGAGCTCGCGCAGTGACGTCAGCGCGAGCCCCACCGCGAGTTCGGCGGTCTCGTCGTCGTGGATGCCGCGGCCGTTCGCGAGCTGCGCGTGGCCGGGGACGTGCGGGACCGCGTGCTCGTACCCGGCGCTCGGCAGCTGCAGGAGCCGCAGGTTCGGCAGGTCGTGCACGTACTGCCACCGGTGCCGGCCACCGAAGTAGAACGGCAGGAACGCGATGGCCACGTCGTCGGGGCGTCCGTACGGTGCCTCGACGTCCCATACGTCGAGCTCGATGCCTTCCGGCACGGGGCCGAAGCGATCGACGAGTCCACGGAACGGCAGGGTGACGACGGGCATCAGTCGGTGCCCGTCGTCGTGGCGCTCCGGTCCGACCCGTTCAGGAGTCGGTCCGCGGCGAGAACGAGCCGTGGTCGTCGAGCGGACCCCGACCGACGTAGCCCTCGGTCACGTCCTCGACGATGACGTCCCCGAAGCGGCTCGGGAGCGTGGCGCCGTGGGTGCCGCGCAGCTCGTCGATCGTCGCCTCGAACGCACCCTGGACCTCGAGCGACCCGCTCGTGGCGTCCGTGACACCGATGCGGAGCACCGGGAAGCCGCGGCCGTCGCAGAGGCCCTGGAAGCGGACGTCGTCCTCGCGCCGGACGGTCACGATGACGCGGCCGGTCGACTCGGAGAACAGTGCGGTGGCGGTGTCGACGCCGTCGCGGGCCTCGAGCTCGTCGAGCACGACGCGGGCACCGAGCCCGAACCGGAGCACCGACTCGGCGAGGGTCTGGCCGAGGCCGCCGTCCGCCAGGTCGTGGGCGCTCGTGAGCAGCTGCTCGTTCGCCGCGGCGTGCAGGAGGTCCGCGAGGGCCTTCTCACGCTCGAGGTCGACCGCCGGCGGACGGCCACCGAGGTGTCCGTGCACGGTGCCGGCCCAGGCCGACCCGTCGAGCTCGAGCGACGTGGTGCCGAGCAGGTAGATGTTGTGGCCGTCGTCCTGCCAGCCGGAGGGCACGCGCAGCGCGACGTCCTCGATCACGCCGAGGACACCGACGACCGGGGTCGGGTGGATCGGGGTGGTGCCGGTCTGGTTGTAGAACGACACGTTGCCGCCCGTGACCGGGATCCCGAGCTCCATGCAGCCGTCGGCGAGGCCCTCGACCGCTTCGGAGAACTGCCACATGACCTCGGGGTTCTCGGGGGAGCCGAAGTTCAGGCAGTCGGTCACGGCGGCCGGGACGGCACCGGTGACGGCGACGTTCCGGTAGGCCTCGGCGAGGGCCAGCCGGGCGCCCTGCTTCGGGTCGAGCTGGCAGTAGCGGCCGTTCGCGTCGGTCGCGATCGTGACGCCGAGCCCGGTCTCCTCGTCGACGCGGATCATGCCGCCGTCGTCGGGGAAGGAGAGCGCCGTGTTGCCGAGCACGTAGGTGTCGTACTGGTTCGTCACCCAGTTCTTCGACGCCAGGTTCGGGGAGCCGAGCAGCTGCAGGAACTGCGCCTTGAGGGCGGGGCCGTCGGCCGGGCGGTCGAGCGATGCAGCCGAGTCGGCCTGCAGCGCGTCGATCCAGGTCGGGTAGGCCACGGGGCGGTCGTAGACCGGGCCGTCGACGGCGACCGTGCGCGGGTCGACGTTCACGATCTCCTGGCCCTGCCAGTCGATGACGAGCCGGCCGGTGCCGGTGACCTCGCCGAGGACGCTGGTCTCGACCTCCCACTTGCCGACGACGCTGAGGAACTCGTCGAGCTTCTCGGGGCGGACGACCGCCATCATGCGCTCCTGGCTCTCCGACATGAGGATCTCCTCGGCGGTGAGCGTGGGGTCGCGCAGCAGGACGTCGTCGAGCGAGATGTGCATGCCGCCGTCGCCGTTCGAGGCGAGCTCGCTCGTGGCGCACGAGATGCCGGCGGCACCGAGGTCCTGGATGCCCTCGACGAGTTCCTTCTGGAACAGCTCGAGGCAGCACTCGATGAGGACCTTCTCGGCGAAGGGGTCGCCGACCTGGACGGCGGGACGCTTGGTCGGGCCGCCCTCGGTGAAGGTGTCGGACGCCAGGATCGACGCGCCGCCGATGCCGTCGCCGCCGGTGCGGGCACCGAAGAGCACGACCTTGTTGCCGGCACCCGAGGCGTTCGCGAGGTGCAGGTCCTCGTGGCGGAGGACCCCGACCGCCAGGGCGTTCACCAGCGGGTTGCCCTGGTACACCGGGTCGAAGTAGGTCTCGCCGCCGATGTTCGGCAGGCCGAGGCAGTTGCCGTAGAACGAGATGCCGCCGACCACACCGTGGACGACGCGCTGCGTGTCCTCGTGGTCGATCGCGCCGAAGCGGAGCTGGTCCATCACGGCGACCGGGCGGGCGCCCATCGAGATGATGTCGCGGACGATGCCGCCGACACCGGTCGCGGCGCCCTGGTACGGCTCGACGTAGGACGGGTGGTTGTGCGACTCGACCTTGAAGGTCACCGCCCAGCCGTTGCCGACGTCGATGACACCGGCGTTCTCGCCCATGCCCACCATGAGGTTCTTCGTCATCTCCGGCGTGACCTTCTTGCCGAACTGCCGGAGGTAGTTCTTCGAGGACTTGTACGAGCAGTGCTCGGACCACATCACGGAGTACATCGCCAGCTCGCCCGAGGTGGGGCGGCGGCCGAGGATCTCGCGGATCTTCGCGTACTCGTCGGCCTTCAGCCCGAGCGCCTCGTACGGCTGCTCCTTGTCGGGCGTGGCTGCGGCGTCCTGGACGGTGTCGGGCTTCGGGCGGACGTGTGTCGTCACGGTGGTGTCGTTCCCTGTCACTGGAGTCGTGTTCGTCGGCGTGGTCGTCACTTGACGAGCGTCGACTCGATCACGGAGGTGAAGAAGGTGAGGCCGTCCGTGCCGGAGGCCATCGCCGCGGGGGTGTCCGGGCCGAACCCGGGCTCCGTCGCGTGCTCGGGGTGCGGCATCAGGCCGACGACGTTGCCGCGCTCGTTGGAGACGCCCGCGATGTCGTCGATCGACCCGTTCGGGTTCACGCCGACGTAGCGGAACACGACCTGGCCGTTGTCCTCGATGCGCTTGATCTCGTCGGCGTCCGCGACGAAGCGGCCGTCGGCGTTCTTCAGCGGGATGGTGATCTCCTGCTGGGCCGTGAAGCCGCTCGTCCACGCCGTGGCGGTGGTCTCGACGCGGAGCTTCTGGTCGCGCCGGATGAACTGCTGGTGCGCGTTGCGGGTGTGCGCGCCCGGGACCAGTCGTGCTTCGGCGAGCATCTGGAAGCCGTTGCAGATGCCGAGCACGGGCATCCCCTTGCCGGCGGCGTCGATGACCTCGGCCATGATCGGGGCCTTCGCCGCGATCGCACCGGCACGCAGGTAGTCGCCGTAGGAGAACCCGCCGGGGAGGACGATCGCGTCGACGCCCTGCAGGTCGTGGTCGCCGTGCCAGAGCGCGACGGGGTCGGCGCCGGCGAGACGGACCGCGCGCTGGGCGTCGCGGTCGTCGAGCGAGCCCGGGAACGTGATGACGCCGATGCGCACCGGTGTCACTCGCCTTCGACCGTCACGGACACGACGTCCTCGATGACGGCGTTGGAGAAGACGTCGGCGGCGATCTCGCGGACCTCGGCCAGCTTCTGATCGTCGACCGGGCCGTCGACGGCCACCTCGAAGCGCTTGCCGATGCGGACGTTGGTCAGGTCTGCCTTGCCGAGACGGGCGAGGGCGTTGCCCACCGCCTTGCCCTGGGGGTCGAGGATCTCGGCCTTCGGCATGACCTCGACGACGATCGTTGGCACGTGTTCACTCCAGCACTTCGGGGATGGGTGGGACGCGAACAGTCTACGGGGCGCGCGCGGCGCGTCGGACGCGCTTGCGCTCGGTTGTTCGAAGGCGTACATTCCACTTGGAATAATCGGTACGGACCAGTCCAGGAGGCACGGATGGCGTCGCTCACGCCCCTCGCGTTCGCCGCGCTCGGGCTCCTCGCGGAGTCGCCCATGCACCCCTACGAGATGTTCCAGACGATGCTGCAGCGTCGCGAGGACCAGAACGTCAAGGTCCGACCGGGCACGCTCTACCACCAGATCGGTCGCCTGGTGGACCTCGGCTACGCCGAGGCGCTCGGCACCGCGCGCGAGGGCAACCGACCGGAACGCACCACCTACGCGATCACCGACCACGGGCGCACCGCGCTCGAGGACGGCCTCCGCCGCATGATCGCCGAGCCCGCCGACGAGTACCCGGAGTTCCAACTCGCGGTCTCCCACGTCGACAACCTGAGCGCCGAGGACGCGGCGACCGCCCTGCGCGCCCGCGCCCGCGCACTCCGGACGGAACGCGAGCAGTACGACGAAGCCGCCACGGGCCTCCAGGCCAAGCGTCTCGCGGACCGCTTCTGGCTGGACGTGTCGTACGTCCGTGCCATGCTCACCGCGCAGATCGAGTGGCTCGACGCCGCGGCCGACCGGATCGCGAGCGGCGACATCCCCTGGGACGGCCCGGCCGTCCCCACCGACACAGGCACCACCACGAACAGCAAGGAACCCACTCGATGACCTCCGTCTGGACCACCACCGAGAAGAAGCCGTGGCCGGCCCTCTGGGCCCTCGTCGTCGGCTTCTTCATGATCCTCGTCGACTCGACGATCGTGTCCGTCGCGACGCCGACCATCGCCGCGAAGCTCGACGCCAGCATCAACTCCGTCATCTGGGTGACGAGCGCCTACCTGCTCGCCTACGCCGTGCCGCTCCTCATCACCGGCCGGCTCGGTGACCGCTTCGGCCCGAAGGTCATGTACCAGATCGGGCTCGTGGTGTTCACGCTCTCGAGCCTCTGGTGCGGGCTCGCCGGCTCGATCGAGGTGCTCATCGTGGCCCGTGTGGTCCAGGGGCTCGGCGCGGCGATGATGACGCCGCAGACGATGGCCGTGATCACGCGCATCTTCCCGCCGCAGAACCGCGGCGCGGCGATGGGCCTCTGGGGTGCCGTCGCCGGTGTCGCCTCGCTCGTCGGGCCGATCGTGGGCGGCCTGCTCGTCGACGGCTTCGGCTGGGAGTGGATCTTCTTCGTCAACGTCCCCGTCGGTGTGGTCGCGTTCGTGCTCGCGCAGCGCTTCGTCCCGTCGTTCGACCGGCACGGGCACCGCTTCGACACCCTCGGCATCGTCCTGAGCGCCGTCGGCATGTTCCTGCTCGTCTTCGGCATCCAGGAAGGCGAGACCTACGACTGGGGGACCATCACCGGCCCGATCTCGGTCTGGTCGCTCATCATCTCAGGCATCGTCGTGCTCATCGCCTTCGTGGTGTGGCAGGGCGTGCAGAAGGGTGAGCCGCTCCTGCCGCTCGGCCTCTTCAAGGACCGCAACTTCACGCTCGCGAACATCGCCATCACCGCGGTCGGCGTCGCCATCTCGTCGTTCGCCCTGCCGATCATGCTCTGGGCGCAGGACGTGCTGACGTTCAGCCCGACCCAGGCGGCGCTGCTCCTCGTCCCGCAGGCCGTGCTCTCGGCCGGCCTCGCCCCGCTCGTCGGTAAGAACCTCAACCGGTGGAGCCTCCGCTGGGTCGCGGCGTTCGGACTCGCCTGCTTCTCCGGCGCGCTGTTCTGGTTCGGGTCGCTCCTGGCATCGGGTGCCGACTGGGGCTGGGTGCTCCTGCCGTCGACGCTCCTCGGCCTCGCGAACGCCTGCATGTGGGGGCCGCTCTCGGTCTCCGCGACGCGCAACCTGCCGCCGAAGCTCGCCGGCGCCGGCTCGGGCGTCTACAACACCACGCGGCAGATCGGTGCCGTCCTCGGCTCGGCCGGCATCGCGGCGCTGATCGAGGCGCGGATCACGGCCAACTTCCCGGCGTCCACCGGCGGCACGAGCGCCGGCGGTGCGGAGCAGCAGGTCGGGGCGCTCCCGGCCTTCCTGCAGCAGCCGTTCGCCACCGCCATGGGGCAGTCGCTCGTGCTGCCGGCCGTGGTGCTCGGCATCGGGATCGTCGCCGCGCTGTTCCTGGCGAAGCCGAAGCAGACCGTGGCGTGGCAGCAGACCGGCGGCACGTCCGACGGGTCGCCCGCGTCTGCGTCCGACGGCAGCGTGGTGGGGTCCGAGCAGCGTCACGGTGTCCACGCCGCGGCACCCGCGCCGGAGACCGCCGAGGCCGAGCTCGCCGCGACCGACCACCACGGGCGGCACGCCGACGCCTAATCCGAGCCAGCCCGGAGCCCCGGAGCCCCGTGTCGCACTGTGCGGCGCGGGGCTCCGTCGCGTGCGGGGCGACTTCGCGACAAGACACGTCGTGATCGACTCGTGGAACGTCGTTCTCTGCGCGTGCATCCACTGCGTGTGCATCGGTCGACAAGACACCCGTCGATCGACCGGCACGATGTCGATGTCGCGGCGTCACGACCGACACCGACACCGACACCGCCTCACCCGCGGCGCTGCAGGTGCGCCCGGGTGAGCTCCGCCATCTCCTCGTCGGTGAGGGCGTCGACGGTGCGGGCCTCGCGGCGATCGGACCGCTGCCACCGGATGAACAGCGAGATGAGCACCGGGACGTCTGCGACCTCGGCGATGAACCACAGCAGGTCCCCGGCGAGGTGCTGGTCGCGCAGGGGCGACGGGAACCACGGCTGCCCGACCGCCGCCGTGACCGATCCGTCGAGCACGTGGTTCGTGATCCGGAGCACGATGCCCGGGATCGCGTCCGCCATGAGCTCGACGAACGCGAGCAGGAACTCCATCGTGACGAACGTCGACGAGCGGAGGATCCCCGGCTCGGACAGCGGGGTCAGCAGGGCGAACCCGAGCATCGGCACGAACACCGTGATCGCCGTCGCCCAGACCGGGGACTCGCGGATCGTCGCCGAGAACGGGGTGAGCAGCACGCAGAACAGCGCGAGGGCGATCAGCGGCGACACGACCGCGTTGCCGAGGACCCGTGCCGGACGCGATGCGAGCGCTGCGGAGGCTGCCTGCGCGAGACGAGCCGGGCCTCCCGAGCGGAGCAACGAGACGGGCGCGGCGAACGCGGCGAAGGTGGGGACCGCGAAGAAGAGCAGGGCCAACCGCAGCACGAACGCCCACCGGAGGTCCTGGTCGTGGATGCCGACGATCCCGAACTGCAGGATGCCGAACAGGACGAGCGCCCCGACGAAGGCGAGCGTCCGCCACCACGGCCACCGGGTGCCCCGCCTGGCGGCACCGACGACCCACCAGCCGTAGGTGACCGCGGCCACGGCGATGAGGACGGCCGCGAGCGGGTCGAGGTGCCACGTGCTCCAGAACTCGGGTGTCGACGGCGTGGGGTGCCTCCTCGAGGATCGTGCGGCCGACCACAATCCTCCGCCCGGTACGCACCCCGGAGCAGCCCCTGCCGGTGAGAACCGGTTCAGATCCGGGCGGCGCTCCGGGTCGGCACGGTCCTCGTCAGGAGCCGGACCCCCACCGGCACGGCCAGCGCACCGAGCAGGGCGACCCCGAACGACAGGTGCAGCTGCATCACCGCGAAGGCGGGCCCGATCGTGCAGAGCGCCGCGACGGCGAGCACGGGCCAGGCCGGGCGATCGGTGCCGGGGACGAGTCGGGGGAGCGGCCGGTCGAACCGGCGCAGCGCCCGGGCGGTGCCGAGGGCGACCGCGAGGAGGACGACGAGGGCCACCCCACGGGTCGCCCACCACGTCGGCGACCCCGGCGCCGGGAACGGCACGCCGACGAGCAGGGCGACCCCGTTCAGCGCGATGAACAGCGGCAGGTGCCAGAGGTAGATCGTCATCCCGTCCCGGCCGAGCAGGAAGACGGCGCCCTGGGCCGCGCGGGTGCGCATCAGCCGGGTGAGCGGGGCGTGCACGACCTGCACGAGGCAGGCCTGGGCGATGGCCAGCACGGCGAGCGGGAGCATCGGCGGGTTGAGGTCCTGCAGCATGTCCGGAGCCCAGGGCCCGATCGACGTCAGGGGTACGAGCACGCCGTACCCGGCCGCGGCGACGGCGACGAGCAGCACGCGCGATCGTCGGGCGAACCAGCCGTCGGCCCAGAGGAAGCCGAGCTGCTGCGCGAAGAGCCACACCGGGCCGAGGTTGAGGAGACCGACCTCTGCCGTCCCGGTGGCGAACCGCACGCCGTCGACGGCCGCGGCGAGCACGAGCAGTGCGCCGAGCGTGCGCCACGGAGCGCGTTCGTGGAGTCGCATCATGACCGGCACGCAGCACTGGGTGATCCCGTACGCGGCGAGGAACCAGAGCGGGGAGCCGATGCCGAACGCGACCTCGGCGAGGAGCTCCGGCGGCGTGCCGAGCAGCGTGGCGACGCCCAGCCCGAGCGCGAGCACCGCGAAGAGCGGGATCGCCGGCCGGAACAGCCGCACGAGCCGCGTCGCCATGAAGTCCCGCGCGCCGCCGCCCCGCGCGACCGTGGAACGCCACCCCACGGCGCTGGCGAAGCCGCCGACCACGAAGAAGAGCGGCATCACCTGGCCGATCCAGGTCGCGGCGACGTACCAGGGGAGTTCCTGGAGCGGACTCGTCACCGCGATGCCGCCCGCCCCCACGGCGACACCGACCATCGTGACGTGCACGAAGACGACGAGGACGACGCAGGCCGTCCGGATGAGGTCGACGACCAGGTCCCGCTGCGCGATGATCCCCCGGACGTCCTGAGCGCTGTGCGCCTGCTGCGGCAGGCCCTGCTGCATGGACATGTCGGGACGGTAGCGCGGGTTCCCGCCCTCCCAGCGTCGTTCCAGCCGATCGCGACCGGATCGTGACACATCGTATTCCGCCAGGGGCATGCGACTGGCCTGCGCCTGGCATGCGTTCCGCACGTCGCGCCGCTGCGGACGAGCTCCGGGAGGCGCGGGTCGAGCCGGTCGCCCGGCCCGCCCGCGCCCGGGTCGGCTCAGGCCCGCGGCGCGTCGAGCTCGACCGTCGCGTCGTCCGCGCGTGACGTCCGTCCGATCCGACCGACGGCTCCCGCGACGACGGCGCCGAGCACGGGGAAGACCAGGAACACCCACCACTGCGCGAGCCAGTCCGGCCCCGCGAACACCGCGGTGGCGAACGACCGCGCCGGGTTCAGGGACGCGTTCGAGATCGGGATGAGCGTCAGCAGCAGGATCGTGAGGGTCGCGCCGATGACCACGGGCGCCGGGACCGCGCTCCCGCGGGCTCCGGTCACGCGGAGGATCACCGTCACGAAGACGGCCGTCGCGATCGTCTCGGCGAGGGCGACGCCGAGCAGGGTGGAACCGCCGGGACTCTGCGCGTCGAAGCCGTTCGAGGCGAAGCCGCCGTCGAGCGTGCTCTGCAGGGCGGTGGCCGGTCCGAGTCCGGCGAACAGGACGAGGACGGCAGCCCCGGCCGTGCCGCCGACGAACTGGGCGACGAGGTACGGGCCGACGTCCGCCCACCGGTGCCGGCCGGCGACCGCGAGGCCGATCGTCACCGCGGGGTTGAAGTGTCCCCCGCTGACGGGACCGAACGCACTCGCGCCGATCATCACCACGAGGCCGAGGGTGAGCGCGACCCCGAGCAGCCCGATCCCGAGCGTGTTGTGCTCGTCGGGGAACACGGCGGTGGAGGTCGCGGCGCCGACGAGGGCGAACACGAGCAGGAAGGTCCCCGCGGCCTCGGCGACGAGGCGGGCGGGGAGCGCGGCTGGGACGGGAGCGACTGGTGGTGCATCTGTCATGCCCCACCGTTCGCGCTCGACCATCGGATCGCCTGGTGTACAGTGGCGGTGTTGTCTTGATCTCTGCAAAAGAAAGGCTCAGCATGGACGTCGACGCCGACCTGCTCCGCGCCTCCGGTCTCCGGGTCACGACACCACGCCTGGCGGTCCTCCGTGCGACGGAGACCATGCCGCACGCGACCGCCGACGACATCGTCACCGCGCTCGCCGCCGAGCTGCCGACCACGAGTCACCAGGCGGTGTACGGCGTCCTCGCGGCACTGACCGGCGTCGGACTGGTCCGGCGCATCGAGCCCGCGGGCAGCCCCGCCCGGTACGAGCGACGGACCGGCGACAACCACCACCACATCGTCTGCACGATGTGCGGCGCGATCGAGGACGTCGACTGCGCCGTCGGCCACGCGCCGTGCCTCACCCCGTCCGAGACGCACGGCTTCGCCGTCACCACGGCCGAGGTCACCTACTGGGGCATCTGCGAACAGTGCGCCGCCGCCGAACGCGACGACACCTTGGCCGTCCCGGCCTGACCGCCGACACCCCGACCCGGGGACGACCGCAGTCGTTCCCGCTCCCGGCACCGAACCGGGACCACGAGCAACCCGAGCACCCCTGACCGAACCAACCGTTCCACCCAAGGAGGAACCGTGTCCGACCAGAACACGACGCCCGGCCAGCCGGCCGGCACCCCCACCACGACCACCAACTCCGGCGCGCCGGTGTCGAGCGACCAGCACTCCATGGGTGTCGGCGCCGACGGCCCCCTCGCGCTGCACGACCACTACCTGGTCGAGAAGCTCGCCCAGTTCAACCGTGAGCGCGTCCCGGAGCGGGTCGTCCACGCCAAGGGCGGCGGTGCCTTCGGTACCTTCACCGTCACGCAGGACATCAGCAAGTACACCCGTGCCGCGTTCCTGCAGCCGGGCAAGCAGACCGAGATGCTCGCCCGCTTCTCGTCCGTCGCCGGCGAGCAGGGCTCCCCGGACACCTGGCGCGACCCGCGCGGCTTCGCGCTGAAGTTCTACACCGAGGACGGCAACTACGACCTCGTCGGCAACAACACCCCCGTGTTCTTCATCCGCGACGGCATCAAGTTCCCGGACTTCATCCGCTCGCAGAAGCGCCTGCCGGGTTCGCACCTGCGCGACCACGACATGCAGTGGGACTTCTGGACCCTGTCGCCCGAGTCGGCCCACCAGGTCACGTGGCTGATGGGCGACCGCGGTCTGCCGGCGTCGTGGCGCGAGATGGACGGCTTCGGCTCGCACACCTACCAGTGGATCTCGGCCTCGGGCGAGCGCTTCTGGGTGAAGTACCACTTCCTCACCGAGCAGGGCCACAAGACCCTGACGCAGGAGGACGCCGACCGCATCGCCGGCGAGGACGCGGACTTCCACATCCGTGACCTGCACGCGGCCATCGAGCGCGGCGACAACCCGCGCTGGACCCTCAAGGTGCAGGTCATGCCCTACGCCGATGCCGAGGGCTACCGCTTCAACCCGTTCGACCTGACGAAGGTGTGGCCGCACGCGGACTACCCGCTCATCGAGGTCGGCACGATGGAGCTCAACCGCAACCCGGAGAACTACTTCGCGCAGATCGAGCAGGCGACCTTCGCCCCCTCGAACTTCGTTCCCGGCATCGCGGCGAGCCCCGACAAGATGCTCCTCGCGCGCATCTTCAGCTACGCGGACGCGCACCGCTACCGCGTCGGCACGAACCACGCGCAGCTGCCCGTGAACGCCCCGAAGAACGAGGTGCACTCGTACTCGAAGGACGGCGCGATGCGCTTCGACTTCCAGAAGTCCGAGGTCCCGGTGTACGCGCCGAACTCGCTCGGCGGTGCGCACGCCGACCCGGCCGCGACCGACGAGACCCCCGGCTGGGAGTCCGACGGCGCGCTGCAGCGCTCCGCCGCGACCCTCCACCCCGAGGACGACGACTTCGGTCAGGCCGGCACCCTGGTGCGCGAGGTCCTCGACGACGCCGCCCGTGAGCGCCTGGTCGGCAACATCGCCGGGCACGTCTCGAAGGTGACGCGCGACGACCTGCGCGAGCGGGTGTTCGCCTACTGGACGAACGTCGACGCCGACCTCGGCGCGCGCGTGCGCGCAGCGGTCGCGCCGAGCGCGCCCGGTTCGAACGAGGACCCGGAGAAGGTCGCGGTCGAGGCGTAAGCCCCGCTTCCACCAGACGGGAGGCGCGGTGCGGGTCGAACCCGCACCGCGCCTCCCGTCTGTGCGCGGTCCCACGACGACTGCGCACGGTCCACCGCGTGCAGTCGTCGTCCTGCTGCGCAGGTCCGGTGCGATCCCTAGACCTGCTGGCCGTTCAGCCAGATCGGGCCGGCCGGCCAGTCCTCGAGCCGCTCGGCCACGGGGAGCACCATCCAGCCGCCCTGGTCGGTCATCGGCAGCCCGGCGCCCTCGGCCGTGAAGGCCGTGTAGTCCGCGACGACGTCGTCGAACACGTGCCAGCCGAGGTTCGCGTAGAACGGCACCCGGTTCTCGCCGGCGCCGAGGAACCCGTACGGCACCGCCAGCCCCTCGAGCACGGCGTGCGCACGCTCCATCAGGTCGCGGCCCTTGCCGGTGCCCTGCAGTCGTGGCGACACCGCGACGAGGCCGGTGTCGCCGACGAGGACGTCCCGGCCGCCGACGGTGATGAACATCCGGCGGATCCCGACGTGGGCGAGGACGACGTCGTCGGCGTCACGGGCGAGCACGCGCCGCTCGGGCTGCATGCCCGCCCAGCTGCGGCCGCCCACGTACCAGTGCGACCAGTCCGGGAACGCCTGCCCCAGGAGCGCTGCGATCGCCTCGTGGTCGGGGAGCGACAGCGTGCTCTCCTCGACCACCTCCCACCGGATGTCCTCAGTCACGGGTCCATCCTGCCGGAGACCGTCCGTCCCGGTGCGGTGGGGTCAGCCGCGACCCGGCGCCGTGACCTCGATCCGGTTCGCCCACGGGTCCTCGAAGGCGACCGTCCGACCGTCGTCCGCCGACCGCACCCCGGAGTCGTGCATCCGCTCGACCAGGGCGCCGAGGTCGTCCGCGCCGGGCACCTCGATCCGGACGAGACCGAGTCCGAGCGCGAGCTGGCGACGTCCGGCCCCGCGCGAGTTCCACGTGTTCATCGCCATGTGGTGGTGGTAGCCGCCGGCGCTGACGAACAGCGCCTCACCCCAACCGGCCGTGGTCGCGAAGCCGAGCCGGTCGACGTAGAACTCCTCGGCGGTGGCGACGTCCCCGACCGACAGGTGCACGTGGCCGACACGTCCGGGGCGTGCTGCTGCGCCGTCGAGGGCGTCCTGCGTGAGGTGCTCCTGCAGGAAGGCGTTCGGGTCGACGGAGATGGTGGCCATGTCGACCATGCCGTGCGTCCACGACCACTCGGTGCGGTCGCGGTCCCAGTAGAGCTCGACGCCGTTGCCCTCGGGGTCGGTGAAGTAGAAGGCGTTGCTGACGAGGTGGTCGGCGCTGCCCGTGAAGGTCTGCGGGTACCGGGTCGCGACGGAGTAGAGCGCGGCGGCCAGGTCGGCCTTCGTGTCGAACAGGATCGCGGTGTGGAACAGGCCGGCGTCGTGCGGCCCGGCGTGCTGCATCGACGGCGCGTGCTCGAGGATGACGATCGGGGTCGTGCCCCGCCCGAGCACCGCCACACCGCCCTCGTTCGACAGGAGGGACAGCCGCACGCCGTCGCGGTAGTAGCCGATCATGCGGTCGAGGTCGGCGACCCGGAGCGTCACGGCGCCCATCGAGGTGTCGGCGGCGAGGAGGTCCTGCGTGGTCATGCGACCAGTGTGCGCCCATTTGGTTGACGCGTCAACCAAATGGGCGTGACGTCTGCCATCGCACACGTGGCGTGTGCCATCGCGAGCACGGCGCGTGCCATCGCACTCGGTGTCCTGTCGGCTGCGCGGCCCCGGGCAGGGCCAAGATGGAGGGATGCCACGCACACGACGACTGCCGGACCGAGCGGACGGCCGCGGTGGTGGCCGTCCGGACCGCCGCGACCTGCCGATCGAGCAGATGCGCGACCGGATGTCGTCGTACGTCTACGGCAACATCACCGTGCTCGCCGCCGCGATCGCCGTGGACCCCGCCGCGATCCACCACGGCTCGGCGGTGTGGGCGGTCCTCGGCACCGCGGTGCTCACGTACCTCGCGCACGTGCTGTCGCACCTGGTCGCGCACGGGCTCGGGGACGACGACGCGTCCGACGACGTCCGTCGCGAGTCCGTGGTCACCATCGTCCGCAACGCGAACCCGATCGCCACGTCCGGCCTCATCCCCGCGGTGCTGTACGCCGTCGCGTGGATCGGCTGGCTGCCCGCGTCGTGGGCGCAGACGGCCGCGCTCGTGATCCTCGTGGTCCGCATCGGCATGGTCGGTGTGTTCATGCAGCGGTTCAGCGGCAAGCGGCCGACGTTCCTCGGGCTCTGGGGCGGCATCGTGCTCGCCGCCGTCGCGTTCGTCATCGGTGTCGTCAAGGTGGTGCTGACGCATTGAGCGACGAAGCCGTCGCCGAGCCCCGCAGGCGTGCCCGCTGGAAGTTCCTCCGTGACCTCGCGATCATCGTGGTCGTCGCGCTGCTGGCGTCCTTCCTGGTGAAGTCGTACCTCGTCCGGTCGTTCTTCATCCCCTCGCTGTCGATGGCGAACACGCTCCTGGTCGGCGACCGGGTGCTCGTCAACGAACTCGTCCCCGGAGTGGTGCCGCTCCGACGCGGCGACGTCGTCGTCTTCGAGGACCCGGGCGGCTGGCTCGGGCCCGGGCAGGGGAACGACCTCATCAAGCGGGTGATCGGCCTGCCCGGCGACACCGTGTCGTGCTGCGACGCGCAGGGGCGCCTGTCGGTGAACGGTCACGCGGTCGACGAGTCGTACGTCGTGCTGCAGCCCGGCTCCGACCGGGTCGCGCTGACCGACTTCTCGGTGACCGTGCCGAAGGGCCGGCTGTGGGTGATGGGCGACAACCGGTACGACTCCGCCGACTCCCGGGCGCACGGGACCGTCCCGGTGTCGGACGTCGTCGGTCGGGCGTTCGTCACGACCTGGCCGGTGTCGCGGTGGACGGTGCTGTCACGGCACGGCGACGTCTGGGACGCGGTCCCGGACCCGTGATCGACGGCGAACGGCCGACCCGTTGCGCGACGCGGACGGGGGTCTCGCGTGCGCCGGACGGTCACGGTAGCGTTCGGTGGCCCGCCGGACCCGGCGCGCGGATCGTCGAACGGAGGCTCTCGTGACGTCCTCCGACCAGCCGTTCGACTACCGCTCCGGCGGCGACGAGCACGTCTCCCTCCGGAAGATCCGCACCGGTGGGCCGCAGGCCGGCACGATCGGCCCCCGCCCCGACCACGTCGTCTTCGTGCTCGCCAACGGCCGGGCGACGCTGACCGCCGACGACGGCAGCGAGTGGGACGTCGGGCCCGGACGACCGATGATGCTGTCGGCGCCCGTCGCGTACGCGTTCGACACCGACGCGACCGCGATGACGCTCCTGCACGTCGCGCCCGCGATGCTCGGCGACGCCGAGGAGCCGTCGGAGTTCGTGCAACCGGACGCCGCCGACCCCGGCGTCGAGCCCCTGCTGACGCTGTTGCGCGAGGTGACCGACCGCATCCTCGACCCCGACCTCGACGCCACCGAGCGGGCAGCGCTGAACCGGCGGGTGGCCACGGTCGTGCTGTCGACGTTCACCCGGTCCCGCTCCGACGTCGAGCACCGGCTGCGTCGCGCCATCCGCTTCGTGCACGACCACGCGGACGAGGACCTCGAAGTCGCGGACATCGCCGCCGGCGCGGAGCTCAGCGAACGGGGTCTGCAGGACCTGTTCCGCCGGCGCCTCGCCGTGACGCCGATGCGCTACCTCCGCGAGGTCCGCCTCGACCGCGTGCACCTCGAACTCACGTCCCGCCGGGGCGGGGTCGTGACGGTCCGCGACATCGCGCGGCGCTGGCGCTTCGCGCACCTCGGCCGGTTCGCGGCCTCGTACCGGCAGCGGTTCGGCGAGAGTCCGCACCAGACGCTCCGGCGGTCGGGCCGTTCCGAGGGCTGACCAGCCGGACCCCGCACAGGAGGCGCGGTGCGGGTCCGACCCGCACCGCGCCTCCTGTGCGTCAGCAGCCCGTCGTCGTCAGCGTGACCGTCGCGACCTCGCCGTTCGACACGGTCGCTTCCTGCGGGCAGAGCTCGTTCGCCCGCACGGTCACCTTGCCCAGCGGAACCCCGGCGAAGTCCGCGGTGCCGCCCGGGAACACCCGCTGGTGCTCGGAGAGCTTCCCGGTCTCGGCGGTGAAGACCTTCACCTCGTAGGGGTGGTCCGCGGCGTTGGCTGACACGGTCACGGACAGCTGCCCGGTGGAGTCGTGCGCACCGCAGCCGGTGAGCGTCAGGGCCGCGGCGACGCCGAGGACGAACACGGGGGCGACACGTCGGAGCACGTCGGCAAGGCTACGCCGTCCCGAGCAGCCAGCCGTTGTCCGCCGCGACCCGGAGCGCCTCGGTCGCGTTGCGCGCGGCGGTCTTCCCGATCGCGGACGACAGGTGGTTGCGGACCGTGCCCTCGGACAGGTGCAGCGACCCGGCGACCCCGGCCACGGTCGGCGCCGTGCGGAAGGCGATGAGCACGTCGGTCTCCCGCGGGGTGAGCGGGGACGGGCCGGCGGCGAGGGACTCCGCGGCGAGCACGGGGTCGACGACCCGGAACCCGCCCGCGACGCGTCGGACGGCGTCGGCGAGCTGCTCGGCGGGGGTGTCCTTCACGACGAAGCCCGCGGCCCCGGCCTCCAGCGCGCGCCGGAGGTACCCGGGCCGGCCGAACGTCGTCACGATGAGCGATCGGCACGTGGGCAGCGCGCGGGCGAGGGCAGCGGCGGCGGTGAGCCCGTCGGCGCCGGGCATCTCGACGTCGAGCAGGGCGACGGTGGCGCCGGACGACCGTGCTGCCTCGAGCACCTCGTCGCCGCGGGCCACCTGGGCGACGACCTCGATGTCCCGCTCGAGCGACAGCAGGGACGCGAGCGCACCGCGGACGAGCGCCTGGTCGTCGGCGAGGAGCACACGGATGGTCTCGGTCATCGTCGGTTCCTCTCGACCCGCAGCCGGAAGCCGCCCAGGTCGCTCGTGCCGGTGGTCAGGGTCGCCCCGACGGCGTCGGCACGCTCGCGGAGCCCGCGCAGCCCGTTGCCCGGGGTGGTGGAAGCGGCGTCCGGGTCGAGCAGACCCGTGCCGTCGTCCTCGATCGTCAGGGCGGACCGGGTGAGCGTGACCCGGACCCGACTGGCTGCCGCGTGGCGGATGACGTTCGTGACGCCCTCGCGCAGGACCCACGCGAACAGGCTCCGGACGTCGTCGGCCGCCGCGTCGCCGTCGCGGGGGAGCACCGCGTCGATCGCCGCGGCCTCGAGCGCCGCCCGTGCCGACACGAGTTCGGCGTCGAGGTCGGCCTCGCGGTAGCCGCTCACCGCGCGCCGGAGCCCCTGCAGGGCCTCGCGGGAGAGCCGCTCGACGTCCTGCATCTCGGTCTTCGCCCGTGCCGGGTCGACGTCCACCAACCGTGCGGCGAGCTCGGACTTCATCGCCACGACGGTGAGCGAGTGGCCGAGGACGTCGTGCAGGTCGCGGGAGAACCGTGCGCGCTCCTCGACGACGGCGAGCCGGGTGATCTCGTCCTGCGCGACGCCGAGCCGCTGTTCCGCTTCGCGCTGCCGGCCGAAGAAGAGCATCGACGCTCCGACGGACACGGTGATGACCGGGGCGAACAGGATGCCGCTGTTCACCGCAGTGTCCCAGCCGGTGCTCGCGGCGACGAGGAACTGTGCGCCGAGGATCGCGAGCACGACCACGCCGGCGACCCAGAACCGTTCCGCGACGAACCCGGACAGTGCGGCGACGAGCAGCCAGGTCCAGACGGCGAGCGGCCCGACCACGAACAGCAGCAGCCCCGCGAGCAGGGCGACCCCGGCGAGGACCACCACTCGTCCGCGCAGGCTCCGTCGCCACATGAGCTCCGGTGCGAACAGGTACGCGGCGTAGACGACGGCGAGGGCCACGGTGGAGAGGACGTGCGCCCGGAGGCTCCGGCCGTCGCCCCAGACCGCGATGATCTCGAGCACCTGCCAGAGGAGCGCGAACACCGCACCGGTGTACCAGCGGCGCCGCCCGACGCGGATGTCGTCGTCGCTCGCGCCCGGTGGGACGGCCCACGGGAACGATCGCGGTGACGGGCGGGACGACCTGGAGGCGCGTGGTGCGTGCTCCGCACCGCGCGCCTCGGTCGTGCTGGTCGCCTCGGACATCGGTGCCAGCGTAGGACCGTCGGTCACTGTCGTGCGGCGTCGCGGCGGTAGCGCCACACGATCACCGCGGCGAGGACGATCGCCCAGCCCGCCAGGACCATCGCCGGCTCGGTCATGCCCGAGGACCCGGTCGCACCGGCGCCCATCTGCCCGATCCGGTTCAGCCAGTACGAGGGCAGCAGGTGCGCGACGCTCCCCATCCAGCCCGGCATCACCGACAGCGGGACCCAGAGGCCGCCGAGGATCGCCAGGCCCATGAACACCACCATGAAGAGCGGCTGCGCGAACGACGGCTTCGCGAACTGCCCGATGAGGATCGCGATGAGGGCGAACGGGATCACCCCGCACCAGATGCCGAACCCGGCGGCGAACCAGTGCAGCGGGTCGAGCGAGGCGTGCAGGACCACGGTCGCGACGAGCACCGTGATGACGATCGACACCGCGGAGAAGGCCATCGCGGCGATCACCTTCGACACCATGAACCCCCACCCGGACAGCGGCGTCACGCGGAGCTGCCGGTTCCAGCCGATCGACCGTTCGTTGACGATCGCGAACGCCTGGCTGAGCGCGGCCATCATCGCGCCGTACGAGGCCATCTGCAGCGTCGTGACGGTGAGGTACTGCAGGTGTGTCGTCGGGTCGGTCTGGGAACCGAACGCCGAGCCGAACACGAGCAGCATGATCACCGGGACGGCGAAGGTGAAGACCATCGCGCGGACGTTGCGGAGCTGCCGCTTCGTCTCGAGGTACACGTAGCGGATCGGCAGGCGGCCGGAGGCGGTGGCGGTGGTCATGCGAGGACTCCTTCGGGAGCGGTGTCGGTGGGAGCTGCGGCGGGGTCGGCGGTGAGCGCGAGGAAGGCGTCGTCCATGGTCGAGGCGACCACCTGGATGTCGTGCGCCTGCGGGAACGTGGCGAGCAGGGCCCTGAGGGTGTCGTCGCTGCGGTCCGAGCGGAGCGTGACGGAGTCGTGCCGCGCCTCCAGGGAGACGACTCCCGGCAGACCGCGCAACGCGACGTGCGCGTCGGCGCCGAGCCCGGAGAACCGGACCGCGCGCGTGGCGGTGATCGCCTTGATCTCGGCGGGCGTGCCGTCCGCGACGATCCGGCCGGCGCGCATGATGACGATGCGGTCGGCGAAGGTGTCGGCCTCGTCGAGGTAGTGCGTCGCGAACACGACCGTGCGCCCCGCGTCGGTGAACTCGCGCATCGACGACCAGAACGTGTGCCGGGCCTCGACGTCCATCGCCGCGGTCGGCTCGTCGAGCACCAGGAGGTCCGGGTCCGAGACCACGGCGACGGCGAACCGTGCGCGCTGCAGCTGCCCGCCGGAGAGCTTGTTGACCCGGCGTCCGGCGATCTCGGTGCACCGCGCTCGCCGGAGGGCCTCGTCGACCGGCATCGGACGCCGGTGTGCCGCGGCGACGAGCGCGACCGCGTCCCGGACCGTCGTGTCCGGCAGGAGTGCGCCGCCCTGGAGCATCGCGCCGACCCGGCCGGCGACGACCGCGGCGCGGGGCTCCTCGCCGAAGAGCAGGGCCTGGCCGGTCGTCGGCGTGGACAGCCCGAGCGCCAGGTCGACGGTCGTGGTCTTGCCGGCGCCGTTCGGGCCGAGGAGGGCGACGACCTCGCCCGGACGGATCGTCAGGTCGACGCCGTCGACCGCGGCCACGGCGCCGAAGCGCTTGCGGAGGTCGCGGAGCTGGATGACCGGTGTGTCGTTCATGGTCCACAGCCTGACGCTGCGTGCGGACGTGCCCCTCTGCCGTGCGTCACGGATCGGGCATGACATCTGTCACGGCCGACCCCGGCGTCCTCCGTACTGGGGACGGCCACTGTCCGGTAGGCGCGTTAGCGTGGGTGTATGCACCACGAGCCCGTCGTCACCGACCGACCCGCCACGGACGCCGTCCGGCGGGCAGCGCTCCTCGCCGCGCTGGACGTGGTCGAGGGCGGGCCCGAGGAACGCTTCGAACGGATCACGCGGATCGCGCGCGAGGCGTTCGGCGTCACCGGCTCGTTCCTCAACCTCGCGGGGGAGTCCGAGGTCTTCATCAAGTCGCAGCAGAGCGACACGGTGTTCGGCCCGACCATCCCGCTGCACGACACGTTCTGCGGCCGGACCCTCGCGGTCGACGGCCCCGTCGTGGTCCCCGATGCCCGCGCCGACGTCCGGTATTCCGACATGCCGATGGTCGTCGACGACCCGAACGTGCGGTTCTACGCCGGGGTGCCCCTGCGGGTGGGCGACGACGACGTCAAGGTCGGCACGCTCTGCCTCATCGACCCGGCACCGCGCACGCTCGACGACGACGACCTCGCGCTGCTGCAGGAGCTCGGCGTGTGGGCGGAGCGCGAGCTCGCCGCCGGCGCCGACGAGGACCGTCTCCGCTCGGTGCTCGCTGGACTCGAGCCGGCCGGTGTCGACCTGCCCGGGTACCGCGTCGGCGGCATGTCCAAGCCGCACGGGGTCGTGTCCGGTGACTTCCACGACTGGCACGTCGACGGGGCGTCGCTCTCGGTGACCGTCGCCGACGTCATGGGCAAGGGGATGTCCGCCGGGCTCCTCGCCGCGACCATCCGTGGCGCGCTGCTCGCCCGGGGGACCTCGTCGTCCCGCGATGCCGTGGCGGCGCTCGAGGCCCAGGTCGCCCCGGACCTCGGTCGTGCCGAGTCCTTCGCGACGCTGTTCCACGGCCGCCTGACGACCTCGACCGGGCGGATGGAGTTCACCGACGCGGGGCACGGTCTCGTGCTGCACCTGCACTCGGACGGCACCGAGACCGTGCTGCGCTCGTACGACCTGCCGATCGGGCTGCACCCGGTCGGTGCCGCGCGGGTCACCGGGACGCTCGAGCTGGAGCGCGGGGACGTCCTCATCGTCGTGAGCGACGGGGCGCTCGAGCTGTGGGACTCCACGCTCGCGTCCCTCGGTGCGCTCGGGGCGATGTGGCGGGACGCGCCGGAGCTCGACGTGTTCTTCGGGCGGGTGCGGGCGCGTGCGGCGACGCACGACCCGGGGGACGACCTGACGGTCGTGGTCGTCGCGCGCGACTGACGGGGCGCGGGCGGGCGGGGCGCCGAGAGGGCACGTTCTGTCGCGCTCGGCGCCGGCGGGCGGCACTTCGTGCGCCCTCGGCGGACGTGAGCGGCGTGTTGTGCTCGTTCGCGGGGGCACCCGGCGCGCGTGCGGCCTGGAGGCGCGGGTCGGCCTGGCGTCGTGCCTCCCGTCCGACGGTCGCGCGGGTCAGGCGCCGAGAGGGCACGTTCTGTCGCGCTCGGCACCGGCGGGCGGCACTTCGTGCCCCCTCGGCGGACGTGAGCGGCGTGTTGTGCTCGTTCGCGGGGGCGTCCGGCGTGCGTGCGGCCTGGAGGCGCGGGTCGGCCTGGCGCTGCGCCTCCCGTCCGGCGGTCGCGCGGGTCAGGCGCCGAGAGGGCACGTTCTGTCGCGCTCGTCGCCGCGGGGCGGCACTTCGTGCGCCCTCGGCGGACGTGAGCGGCGTGTTGTGCCCGCGCGCGGGTCGTCCGGCGTGCGTGCGGCCTGGAGGCGCGGGTCGGCCTGTCGCCGCGCCTCCCGTCCGGCGGTCGCGCGGGTCAGGCGCCGAGAGGGCACGTTCTGTCGCGCTCGGCGCCGGCGGGCGGCACTTCGTGCCCCCTCGGCGGACGTGAGCGGCGTGTTGTGCCCGCTCGCGGCGCCGCGCGCGCCCGCGCCGGCGCGGGCGCTACGCGCCCAGGCGCTCGATGAGCTCGCGGTAGCGCTCGGCCGTCCGCCCCACGATCGCCTCGGGCAGCACCGGCGGCGTCCCCTGCCGATCCCAGTTCGCGCTGAGCCAGTCCCGGACGATCTGCTTGTCGAACGACTCCGTGCGGTTCCCCGACCGGGCGTCCCAGTAGCGGCTGGAGTCGCTCGTCAGGACCTCGTCGGCGATCCGGATCTGCCCCGAGGCATCACGCCCGAACTCGAACTTCGTGTCCGCGATGACCACCCCGCGGTCGAGCGCGATCGCCGCCGCCTCGGAGTAGACGCGGAGCGAGAGGTCCCGCAGCTGCGTCGCGACGTCGGACCCGACGAGGTCGACCGTCTGCTCGAACGAGATGTTCTCGTCGTGCTCACCGTGCGGCGCCTTGTACGCCGGCGTGTAGATCGGTTCGGGCAGCTGGTCGCCGTTCGACAGACCAGCGGGGAGGGGCACGCCGCAGACACTGCCGGACTGCTGGTACTCGGCCCACCCGCTGCCGACGAGGTACCCGCGGACGACGCACTCGACCGGGAACATCTCGAGCGGCATGACGTGCATGGAACGCGATGCCACCGACGACGGCACCGGGGTCCCGCCGGCGGACGGCGCGATGAGGTGGTTCGGCACGTCGGCCAGCTGGGTGAACCAGAAGCGGGACAGCCGGGTGAGGAGCTCGCCCTTGCCCGGGATCGGCGGCTCGAGCGCGAAGTCGTAGGCGCTCACCCGGTCGGACGCGACGAGGAGCAGCTCGGTGGCGCTCGCGACGTCGGCGGTGCCGGTGGGGACGTAGAGCTCGCGGACCTTGCCGGAGGAGACGTGCTGCCAGCCGTCGAGGACGGGCGCCGGGCTCATCGGGCGACCTTCGCGGCGATGTCGGTGCGGAACTGTGCTCCCGCGAGCGTGATGTCGCCCAGGCCGGCGTAGGCGCGGTCGCGGGCCTCGGCGAAGGAGGACCCGGTGGCGACGACGCTCAGCACCCGCCCGCCGGTCGCGACGAGCTGGTCGTCGAGGACCCCGGTGGCGGCGTGCGCGACGGAGACCCCCTCGCGCGCGTTCGCGGCGTCGATCCCGGTGATCGGCCGACCGGTCTGCGGGTTCTCCGGGTAGCCCTCGCTCGCGAGCACGACCGTCACGGCGGCCTCGTCGCGGAACGACGGCGCCGGGGTGCCCCCGAGCTGCCCGGTGGCCGCGGCGAGCATCAGCCCGCTCAGCGGGGTCGCCAGGCGGGGGAGGACGACCTGGGTCTCCGGGTCGCCGAAGCGCGCGTTGAACTCGATGACCCGGACGCCCTGCTCGGTGACGATGAGTCCGCAGTAGAGGAGGCCGACGAACGGCGTGCCCTCGTGCTCGAGCCGACGGACGGTGGGGAGCGCGACCAGGTCGGTGACCTCGTCCACGAAGGCCTGCTCGGACGCCCAGCGGTCGGCGAGCCAGGGCAGCGGCGAGTACGCGCCCATGCCACCGGTGTTCGGCCCGACGTCGCCGTCGCCCAGTCGCTTGTAGTCCTGTGCGGGGCTGAGCGGCCGGACGTCGTGCCCGTCGCTCAGGAAGAACAGGGAGACCTCTTCGCCGTCGAGGAACTCCTCGACCACGACGTGGCCGTGCTGCAGCCAGTAGGTGGCGTGGTCGATCGCTGCCTGGCGGTCCTCGGTCACGAGGACGCCCTTGCCGGCGGCGAGCCCGTCCGCCTTCACGACGTAGGGGGCGCCGAGCTCGTCGATCGCGGCGACGGCTTCGTCGACGGTGCCGGCGTACACCGGGCGCCCGGTGGGCACCGCCGCCTCGGACATGATCCGCTTCGCGAAGGCCTTGGAGCCCTCGAGCTGCGCGGCGGCCTTGCTCGGACCGAACACCGGGATGCCCCGCGTGCGAACCGGATCGGCGACACCGGCGATGAGCGGCGCCTCGGGACCGACGACGACGAGTTCGACACCGTTCTCGAGCGCGTACTCGGCGACGAGGGCACCGTTCGTCGGGTCGATCGAGACGGTCTCGACGTCGGCCGCGATGCCGGCGTTGCCCGGCGCTGCGGTGATGACGTGACCGGCCTGCTCTGCGAGGAGGGCCGTGATGATCGCGTGCTCGCGGGCACCGGAACCGAGGACGAGGATTCGCACCCGATCACCCTACCGATCCCGACTCGCCCGTTGCGATGCGACGGCTAGCCTGTGGACATGCCACCCAGGAGGATCGAGGACGCGGAGGGCCGCGCCGCGCTCACCGCCGTGCAACAGGGGGCCACCGCTCGGCCGACCCTGGCGACCGCGGTGCGGTGGTCGTTGCAGCGCCTCGCGGAGGACGTGCCCGGCAACAGCGTCGAGGTGCGGGTCCCGCCGTTCGCGGCGGTCCAGGCCGTCCCCGGTCCCCGACACACCCGTGGGACGCCGCCGAACGTGGTCGAGACGGACGCGGCCACGTGGCTCGCGCTCGCCACCGGCGAGCTGCGCTGGGACGAGGCCGTCGCGCAGTCGCGCGTCAGCGCGTCCGGGTCACGTGCGGACCTGACGGACTTCCTGCCGGTGCGTCTGGCCGTCTGAGACGGCCGCCGACACGGGACAGCAGACGGCCCCGAAGCGGGACAGCAGACGGTCGCGGAGCAGCCAGCAGACGGTCGCGTGTGCCAGACGGGAGGAACGGTGCCAGCCCGCCCCGCGCCTCCTGGTCCATACGGACGCAAGTACTTAGTCGGCCTCACCGAATTAGGTAGTACCTACTGATGTGACGTCACCGACACGGCGAATACCGTAGAAGTCGCCGGGATTCGGACCCGACCCGAACGGGTCCGAACCCGGCGACAGGGTCAAAGGTACGCGACATTCCGTACATCCTGTCAACCGTTCCGGCGAGTCGTGCTGCATTCCGCAACGAACCTGCGGCTTCCGGAGGCGCGGTTGCGCCCGGACGACTCGCCGATCAGAGCAGCTCGGCGAGCTCCGTGCGCGCGTGCAGGTCCCACTTCGTGAACACCCGCGACAGATGGGCGTCGATCGTGCGCACGCTGAGGCCGAGCACCTCGGCGATGCGACGGTTGCTCATGCCCTGTGCGGCGAGCTCCGCGACCTCGTACTCGCGGTTGGTCAGCGGTGGCTTCACCCGTCCGGCCGACACCGCCATCCCGTGCGACGCGAGCACGCCCTGGGCCGCGATGATCCGGGTCCGTTCGTCGGCGCGGATCGCCTCGGCGTACTCGACGATGGCTCCCGCGAGCGGTCCGTCGACCCGGGTGGCGGCGTCGCGCATCCGCTCGAGGGACGCGGCGGAGTCCCGCCCGTTCAGCATGTCGTTCGTGTAGTGCAGCGTCTGCGCGTACATGACGTGCGTCCAGGACCCGCTCGCCGTCCCGCGCTCGATGATGTCGTCCGCGTGCCGCAGGCCCGCCGGGTTGCCGAGCACGGCCTCGGTCCACGCGATCGTCACCGCGATCTGCTCGCCGATGATCCGCATCGCCCGGAGCGGCGTCGACCGGGCGCGTTCGAGCGCTGCGGACGCTTCCTCGGCGCGGCCGGCGTAGGCGTACGACATCGCGAGCCGTGCCCACGGGTAGGCCGCGAACCCGCCGTGGTCCGCCACGTCGTACCGCTCGCAGGCGGCCGAGAACGCGGCGATGGCGTCGTCCCAGCGCCGCTGGCCGAGCGCGAGGTTGCCCTCGCCGATGAGCTCGAGCGTGAAGTCGTACTTCAGGTAGGGGCTGGACCGGCGGACCGGGACCTCGGTGATGAGGTCGGCGATGTCGCCCCGCCAGACCTGCAGCTGGTGCAGCACGGAGACGATCTCGCCGACGCTCCAGGGGGCGTCCTCGAGGTGCTCGACCGCGGTCGCCAGGCAGGCCCGGCCGAACGCCGCCGCCTCGTCCAGCCGGCCCCCGGTCGCGAGGGCCATCACCGCGCACGGCGCCAGGCAGAGGAAGGCGAACGGCACCGTCGCCGCGTGCACGATGCCCGAGCGCTCGAGTTCGGCACGGACCTCGTCGAAGCTGCCGCCCCAGCCGAGGTGGGCGAGCCGCAGCAGCCGGAGCCGTTCGACGGCGTCGCCGGAGACGAACCGTGCGGCGACGTCGGTGAGGGCCACCGCGGCGAGGACGTCGTCGTCGTGGAACTGCCGGATGTTCGCGAGGGTCTCGCACGCCTCGATCACGGCGTGGTCGTCGACCTCGGTCGGGGCCGAGCACACCACGGCCCAGGCGGCCTCGGCGTCGGCGCGACCGGCCTCGCGACCAGTGCTGTACGAGTGCGCGAGCGACCGCAGGCAGTGCGCGGCGACCCGTTCGCTCGGGCTGAGCGTGGTGCGCAGGGCCGCCGAGGCGAGGGCGATGCCGCTCTCGTGCTCCTGCAGCCGGACGGCGACCTGGGCGGCGTCGAGCAACTGGTCGACCGGGGGCAGCACGCCGCACTCCAGCGACCACAGCGCGGCACGGAGCCGGGCCGCCGGCGGGGCGCCCTCGGGGCGGTCGGTGCGGAACGCGTTGGCGCGGGCGAACAGCGCCGTGCGCCGGGCGACCGGGACGAGTGCCCGGACGACCTCGCCGACGAGCGGGTGCGACGGACGGACGACCGCGGCGCCGTCGTCGAGCGAGTCGATCCGGACGAGGCCGAGCGCCACCACCCGGTCGACGTCCCCGCCGCTGACGAGCCCGATCAGCCGCGCGAGGGGGATCGGGTCCGCGAGGGCGACGATGTCGACCACGTCGCGGAGGTCCTCCGGCAGCGAGCCGAGCTCGGTCCGGTACATGTCGGCGAGGCTGTTCGACGCCGTCACCCGGCCCCGCCAGTACCAGCCCGTCGCGGTCTGGTCGAGGGCACCGGAGGCGAGTGCGGACCGGACGACCTCGCGGATGTAGAGCGGGTTGCCGGCGGTGGCGCGGTGCACCCGCTCCGCCGACGCCGTCTCGAGCTGGGCACCGAGCGCCTCGGCGATGAGGGACGAGGTCTCGTGCAGGTCGAGCGGTTCGAGGTCGATGCGCTCCAGCAGGTCGTCCTGCCACAGGGCGCGCAGGGGTTCGGGGAGCGCGGTGAAGTCGCGGCACGTCAGCACGAGACGGGCACCCTGCTCGCGGACGAGCCACGCCACGTACCGCGCCGAGATCGCGTCGAGGTGGTCGGCGTCGTCCACGCGCAGGAGGACGTCGCGATCGGTGAGCTCCTCGCTCTCGCGGAGGCGCTGCTCGGCACCCCCGGCACCGACGAGCTCGGCGAGCGACCCGGGGAGCTCCCCGAAGCGCTCGGCCACCGCGCCGAACGGCATCGAGCGGCTGGCGGCGACGGCGGTGATCGGCACGACGAGGGTCCGGCCGGAGGTGTCACGCCCGGAGACGCGGTCGGTGACCCGCACCGCCGCCGAGCTCTTGCCGAGACCGGGAGCCCCGACGAGCGCGACGCTCCACCGGTGCTCGGCGACGACCGAGACGGCTCGGTCCTCCTCGCGACGCTGGAGGATCGGCCAGCCGATCCGCGCCGGGATCCGGGAACCACGAGTGGTCCGTTCGCGCATCTGCCGTACCTCCTCCCCGTGGATACCGATCGGTAGGGACCATCCTCTCCCGGATCGACCTGGCCGCACAGACCGGAGCACGTCCCACAGTGGGGGACAATGGGACCGTGAGCAACACCGATCGACCCGACGAACGACCGGCTCCGGCGCCGAACGCCGCCTCCTCCTCCGACGAGGTGACGATCCGTCGCGCCCCGAAGTTCGGCGTCTTCATCGTGGGCGGTGCGGTGCTCGGCTTCATCGCGACGCTCATCGTGGTGTCGCTCACCATGGACATCGACCGCGGGGACACGCAGGAGACCGCGAGCTTCGGCAGCCTGGTGGGGTACTTCAGCCTGTGGGGCGTCACGATCGGCGCCTTCGTCGGCGCGGTCGTCGCCGTCGTCCTGGACCGCGTGTTCTCGCGCCGTGCGGCTCGCCTCACGGCGGAGCGCGTCGAGGTCGAGCTGCCGCCCGAGACGGTGGACGGCGAGATCGAGGACCACGGCGACCAGGCGCGGTAGACGCGACCGGACGAACGGACGGGAGGCGCGGTGCCAGCTGGCACCGCGCCTCCAGTCCGTTGCTGGGTCGCGTTCGCGACCGTCGCTCAGCTGAGCTGGTTGGCCTCGACCCAGGACAGGTACTCCGGGCTGACCGTGCCCGTGACGTACTCGCCCGTGAAGCAGCTCATCTCGAGGTCCGTGACGTCGGAGCCCTCGATGATCGCGTCGCGCATGTCGCCGATCTCCTGGTAGATCAGGTGGTCGCTGCCGAGCACCTTGTTGATCTCCGGGATCTTCCGGTCGTGGGCGATGAGCTCCGCGCGGGTCGGCATGTTGATGCCGTAGACGTGCGGGTACCGGACCGGGGGAGCGGCGCTCGTGAACGTGACCTCGTTCGCACCGGCGGCGCGGGCCATCTCGACGATCTCGCGGCTCGTGGTGCCGCGCACGATCGAGTCGTCGACGATGAGGATGTTCTTGCCCTTGAACTCGGACGACATCGCGTTGAGCTTCTGGCGCACGGACCGCTTGCGCTCCGCCTGCCCCGGCATGATGAACGTGCGGCCGACGTAGCGGTTCTTGTAGAAGCCCTCGCGGTACTCGATGCCGAGCTTCTGCGCGACCTGCATCGCGGCCGGGCGGCTCGAGTCCGGGATCGGCATGACCACGTCGATGTCACCCGTGGGGGCGTACTGCGCGATCGTGTCCGCCAGGCGGTTGCCCAGCCGGAGGCGGGCGTCGTAGACCGAGATGCCGTTCATGACGGAGTCGGGACGGGCGAGGTAGACGTACTCGAACGAGCACGGCACCAGGCGCGGGTTCCTCGCGCACTGACGGGCGTGCATCTGGCCGTTCATCTCGATGAAGATCGCTTCACCGGGGGCGACGTCGCGGACGATCTCGTAGCCGCCGGACTCGAGCACGAGGGACTCGGAGGCGACGACCCACTCCGGCTTGCCGGCCTCGTCGAACTTGTGCCCGAGGATCAGCGGGCGGATGCCGAACGGGTCGCGGAACGCCAGCAGCCCGTGCCCGGCGATGGTCGCGATGGCGGCGTAGGAGCCCTCGACCCGCTCGTGCACGCGCTCGACGGCGTCGAAGACCTGCCCGGGGTCGAGGTCCTTGCCGCGCACCTGGCCCTGGAGTTCGTGCGCGAGCACGTTCACCAGCAGCTCGGTGTCGGAACTCGTGTTGAGGTGCCGCCGGTCGATGTCGAACAGCTCACGGGTGAGTTCCCGCGTGTTCGTCAGGTTGCCGTTGTGCACGAGGACGATGCCGTAGGGCGCGTTCACGTAGAACGGCTGGGCCTCTTCCTCGTTGCTGGCGGCACCCTTGGTGGCGTACCGGACGTGCCCGAGGCCCATGGTGCCCAGCAGGGCGCGCATGTCACGGGTGCGGAAGGACTCCCGCACGTGACCGCGGGTCTTGTGCATGTGGTGGATGTGACCCTCGACCGTGGCGATGCCCGTCGAGTCCTGTCCCCGGTGTTGCAGGAGGAGCAGTGCGTCGTAGATGGATTGGTTGGCGGGGCCCTGTGCAACGAGGCCGACGATGCCGCACATTCGCGGGTGTGCTCCAGACCGTAGAATCGGGGGGTACCGAACAAGTCTGCCATGTCACCGCGAAGGACTCAGCATGCCCAACCCGTACGCCGAAGCCGGAGTGGACACCGCCGCCGGTGACCTGGCCGTCGAACTCATGAAGTCCGCAGTCGCGGCCACCCACACCCCGTCGGTCATGGGCGGCGTCGGTGGCTTCGCCGGGCTCTACGACGTCTCGTTCCTGAAGGACTTCTCACGGCCGCTGCTCGCGACCTCCACCGACGGCGTCGGGACGAAGGTCGCCATCGCGCAGGCGATCGACAAGCACGACACGATCGGGCAGGACCTCGTCGGCATGGTCGTCGACGACATCGTCGTGGTCGGCGCCAAGCCGCTCTTCATGACGGACTACATCGCCTGCGGCCGGGTCGTCCCCGGGCGCATCGCGGACATCGTCGCCGGCATCGCCCGCGGCTGCTCGGAGACCGGCACCGCGCTGGTCGGGGGCGAGACGGCGGAGCACCCCGGGCTGCTCGGGCCGGACGACTACGACGTGGCCGGTGCCGCGGTCGGTGCGGTCGAGGCCGGGTCGCAGCTCGGCGCGCACCTCGTGCAGGACGGCGACGTCGTCGTGGCGATCGAGTCCTCCGGGCTGCACTCCAACGGGTACTCGCTCGTGCGGCACATCCTGTCGTCGCGCGGCGTCGGGTACACCGACTCGTTGCCGGAGCTCGGCGGCCTCGTCGGGGAAGCCCTGCTCGAGCCGACGCGCCTCTACACGACGCCGCTGCTGTCGCTCATCGAGCAGCACCCGGGCGCCGTGCACTCGCTGTCGCACGTCACGGGTGGTGGCATCGCGGCGAACCTGGCGCGCGTGCTGCCCGTCGGGTCCTGGGTCGAGGTCGATCGCTCCACGTGGGAGCCGCTCCCCGTCTTCCGTGTGCTCGCGTCGATGGCGGGCACGCCCATCGAGGACACCGAGGGCACCTGGAACCTCGGCATCGGCATGTTCGCGGTCGTGTCGGCCGCTGCGGCGTCGGACGTCATCGCGTCGCTCGGGGCCGCCGGGCTGCCGTCGTGGGCGGTCGGGACGATCTCGACCTCGGCGCGTGACCTCGACGGGTTCGAGCAGGGCGCGAAGGGCGTCGACGGTGGCGCGGTGCGGCTCGTGGGGGCGTACGCGGGCTGAGCGCGGGGGCGCGGGCCGCGCGGGCTCGAGGTCGCACGAACTGCCGTCCGGACTCCTTCCGGGCGGCAGTTCGTGCGACCGGGGCAGAACGGGCGCGGCAGGTCGTGCGACCTCGGGGTGGTCGTTCTTTGCGTGAGTGGGTCGTTGCGGGCGCGCGGGTGCGACATCGTCGCTGTCGTACGACGTCGAGGATGTCGTTCCGGGTCCGCGGGGCCCCGGCCGACGTCAGACGCGGGCGGCACGGCGACAGGGCGGCACCGGGCGGCACGCACGACGAAACGCCGCGCTGCCCCGGAGGGTGCGCGGCGTCGTCATCGAGCCTGGGTCAGGCGGACTTGTTCTGGTCCTGCTGCGGTTCGAACTCGTCGTCTTCTTCGAGCTGGTCATCACCGTATTGGTCTGCCCAGCGGTCGACGTAGGAGTTCTCGTCCGAGTGTTGCCCGGCGGAGAGCTCTCGTTCGAGCGCACCGTAGTTCGTCTCCGGGCTGAAGTACTTCAGTTCCCGGGCGACCTTGGTGTGCTTCGCCTTCTGACGGCCGCGCCCCATGCGTGACCCCCTCGTGATCGGCTCTGGTCCGGTCCTGGCGGGAGAGGAGTCACCCGGGGAACCGAACGGTTTCGTGGTTTGAAATCTGCCGATCACTCTACCATGTACCCCGATCTGGACGTCGCCGCGACGGCCCCGCCCACAGCAGAATCGAAGTGATGACAGACGACGCGCAGGCCCCGGCCGACCAGCACGCCCGGGTCGTGGTGATCGGCGCGGGTCAGGCCGGCCTCTCGGTGGGATACCACCTCCGCCGGCTCGGCCTGACGCCGGGGAGCGATCTGGTGCTGCTCGACCGGGCGCCGAGCACGGGTGGAGCCTGGCAGTTCCGGTGGGAGGCCCTCCGCCTCGGAGCCGCGCACCGCGTGCACGACCTGCCCGGGATGAACGCGATGGGCCTCCGGTTCGACGACGCGGACCGGTCGCGACCGGCGCGGGACGTCGTCGGCGAGTACTACCGGCGCTTCGAGCAGCACTACGACCTGCGGGTCCGTCGTCCGGTCTCGGTGTCGTCCGTGTCGCGCATCGGGGACAGCCCCGGAGCGTCCGGAGGCCTGTGCGTCACCGTCCGGACCGCCGACGGGCGCACGAGCCGGATCGGCGCCGAGGTCGTCGTGAACGCCTCCGGAACGTGGGGCACGCCCTTCGTCCCGTGGTACCCGGGTCGCGATGCCTTCGGCGGTCGGCAGCTGGACACGACGGAGTACCGGAGTGCGGCGGAGTTCGCCGGTCAGGACGTGGTGGTCGTCGGCGGTGGCACCAGCGCGATCGGGTTCCTGCTCGAGCTCGACGGCGTCGCCGCGCGGACCCGGTGGTTCACCCGGCGGCCGGTGGTGTGGTCGGAGTCGGCGGCGCTCGACCTCGAGTCCGCGGTGGCGGCGGTCGACGAGCAGGACCGGGCCGCCCGGGCGGGGGAGACCCTGCCGAGCATCGTCTCCGGCACCGGTGTCCCAGTGTCGCGCCGGATCCGTGCCGGGCTCGAGCGGGGTGTGCTGCAGGACTCGCCGATGTTCACCCGGCTCGACGAGACCGGCGTGGTCACGGCCGAGGGTGAGCACGTGCACGCCGACGCCGTGATCTGGGCGACCGGGTTCCGTGCGGACCTGCGGCACCTCGCGCCGTTGCACCTGCGGACCGCGGCCGGGGGCATCGTGGTCGAGGACGGTCGGTCGGTGGACCAGCCGCGGTTGTTCCTCGCGGGGTACGGGCCGCAGGCGTCGACGATCGGGGCGAACCGTGCCGGTCGGCGGATCGCCCGGCAGGTGATGGACGTGCTCGCGGGTGACGATGCGGGGTCGGCGCCGGCGGTCGGGTCCGACTGACCTCGCACGGTGCGACCTCGCCGACGCACCGTGCGAGGTTCCGCGCCCGGTGCGGGGCGGAGGCCGTCCCACCGAGCGCGGAACCTCGCACACTGGCGCCGGCGTCAGGCGGGCAGGGGCTCCTCGACGCCACGACGCCGGCGCGAGGCCAGCAGGAACACGGCGTCGAGCGAGAACCGCCCCGGCCCGGTCAGCGCCACCGCGAGGGACGCCACCGCGAGCACGAGGACGTACTCGAACCCGCCGTCCTGCGAATAGAACCCCGCGGACGCGTGCGCGAGCAGGCCGGCCACGACCATGTCGACCGCGAGCAGCACGCCGACGATCCGGGTCGCGACGCCGAGCACGAGGAAGACCCCGCCGACGAGTTCGAGCCCGGCGACGAGGGGCGCCGCGACCTCGGCGAGGGGGACGCCCATGCCGGAGAAGCCCTGGGACACGGAGCCGATCCCCTGCGCGAACTTCTGGGCGCCGTGGGCGATGAACACCACGCCGAGGACGATGCGGAGCACGGTCAGGCCGATGGAGGTCGATGTCGTTCGCATGCCGTCGAAGCTAACCGGTGACGCGTCATCATCCACCCCCGTCCGGGGGACTTCCCGGACATCACCAGAACATGCCCAGGCCCGGGTCCGCAGAAGCGCGGACCCGCGTTCAGGAATCGGCGCCGCGTCCGGTCTGCTGCTGCAGGCGGTCGATGTGCTCCGAGGCCTCGGCCTTGGTGAGGTCGGCCGGGAGTTCCTCGCCGGCCTCGCGGGCGAGGGTGTCGAGGTAGCTGCGCTGCGGCCCGGTCATGGGCTCGTCACCGGTGACCCACTGCTCGGGGTCCTTGCTGGCGTCGGTGCTGGGGTCGGGGCGGGCGCCGCCGAGGGTCTCGGGCTGGTCGGTGCGGTCGTCGATCGGGTCTGCGTCACTCATGGCGTGGACGCTACGCCGCACCCCCGACCGGAAACCCCACCGTGGCGTCCCCCGGACACGCGGCGCCCACGCCCGCGGCAGCGCCCACGCCCGCGGGAGCGCCCACCCGCGGCAGCACCCGCGGTCAGTCCGCGACCGCGGTGTACCGCACCAGGTCCGGACCGACCGAGCTCACCGCGATCGGGACCGACCGGTCCTCGCGGCGGATCCAGATCGTCGCGGCACGCTCGTCGATCCGCTCGACCTCGTGCAGGGTTCCGTCGATCAGGACGGCAGCGCGGACCAGGACGTGCCCGGTGCCCGAGCGCGGCGGCAGCCCCACGACGTCGTCGCCGAAGGCCGGGTACCGACCGGGCGACAGGAACGGCGACACCGGGGTGGTCACGATCTCGAGGCCCTCGTCGACCGCGCGCACCGCCACGAGCCGCACCGCCTGGTCGGTGGGGAGCGGCACGTCGACGACCGGGGCGTCCGCGGAACCCGCCAGTGCGCGGAAGGCGGGCCGACCGTCGGGGGCGAGCCGCGCCTCCAGGCCGTCGATCCGGACCCGACCGCGACCGCGCGAATCCGCGTACGTGCCGGGCTCGATGCCGGACCGACGCGCCTCGATGCGGGAGACCACCACGCGGTCCGGGCGGTACCAGTCGCGGAGCGTCGCCGGGTCGACCCAGCCGATGCGGTGCGTCGAGTCCTCGGCCGCCCGTTCGTCGAGCGCACCGAGGGGGTGCGGGCCGCGGACGGCGACGAGTCCCTCGTGCGGGCCGCCGGGCGTCGGCTCGTGGTCGAGCACCTCGACGCGCTTCGAGACCTTGCCGCCGTGCCCGTCGAACGTGGCGAACGTGCGCAGGTCGGAGATCGTCATGACGACAGATGCTACGACGACCGACCGTCGCCGCGTGGAGGCGACGGGACGAGGACGTGCATCTCGCCGGTGCACTGGGTCGGGTCGACGCCCTCGGCGGGACCGGCCGGACGGGTCGCGCGGCGCGGCTGCAGGCTGTTCCGCTGGGCCGACCGGAGCAGCCGGTCGTCCTCGGCGTCGTGCTGGACGACGCCGTGCGGGGAGCGGCGGAGTGCCGGGCGGATCGGCTCGCCGCGACGCTCCTGGCCGGGGAGCGGGCGGGATCGCCGGCCGTACAGGAGCTCGGAGGAGTCGAGCAGCCAGGGCACGAGCGCGACGGTCACGCCGTGCACGAGCAACAGCTTCTTCCGGATGCGACGACCGCGGTGGTTGTGGAGGAAGGTCTCCCACCAGTGCCCGACGATGAAGACCGGCGTGTAGACGGTCACGACCTCGGAGCCGTGCTCCATCCGGTGTGCCTTGATGTACTTGATGAGCGGCATCGAGATGTCGCGGTAGGGGCTCGGCACGATGGTCAGGGGGACCTCGATGCCGTACTCCTCCCACTGCGCCCGGAGTCGGGCCGCATCGGCGTCGTCGATCGCGACGTGCAGGGCCTCGAAGCTCGCGTGCTTCGCGGCGATCGCGTAGTCGAGGGCCTTGAGCACGGGCTTCTGCAGCTTGTTCACCAGGACGATCGCGTGGTCGCCGGTCGCGCCGAACCGGGTCTCCTCGTCGGCCTCGATCTCGTGCGAGACGTCGCGGTAGTACCGGTTCACGCCGAGCATGAGCACGAACAGGATCGGCATGATCAGGAACACGAGCCAGGCGCCGTGCGTGAACTTCGTGATCGTGACGATGACGAGGACGACGAACGTGAAGGTCGCGCCGGTGGCGTTGATGGCACGGGAGCGCATGACCTGCCCACGGTTGACCGGACCGTCCGCGGTGCCCGCCCGGTCCGCCCGCAGCAACCGCGTCCAGTGCACGATCATCCCGGTCTGCCCGAGCGTGAACGACACGAACACACCGATGATGTAGAGCTGGATGAGGCTCGTGACGTTCGCCCGGTACACGATCAGCAACGCCGCCGCGACGAGGGCGAGCACGATCACGCCGTTCGAGTAGATGAGCCGGTCGCCGCGGGTCGACAGGGCCTTCGGGGCGTACGAGTCGCGCGCGAGGATCGACCCGAGCAGCGGGAAGCCGTTGAACGCCGTGTTGGCGGCGAGCAGCAGCACCGCCGCGGTCGTCGCCTGGATCACGAAGAAGAGGACCGTGTTGTCGCCGAACGTCGCGGCCGCGATCTGCGCGATCAGGGAACGCTGCGGCGTCGTGGCGCACTGCGCGAAGCCCTGCAGGTCGCACGCGCTCTCGGCGTAGTGCACGCGGGAGATGAGGGCGAGCGTGATGAGGCCGACGAACAGCACGATCGCGATCGACCCCATGAACACGAGGGTCATCTGCGCGTTCTTGATCTTCGGGCGGCGGAACGCCTGCACGCCGTTCGCGATCGCCTCGACACCGGTCAGCGCCGAGCAGCCGGACGCGAACGCGCGGAGGAGCAGCAGGATGAACGCTGCCTGCGTCGTGTGCTCGACGTTCTGCACGGTGTAGGCGGCGGACTCCGCGACCGGGGCGTTGCCGGCCGCGGCCCGGACGAGCCCGACGACGACCATCACGAAGACGCTCGCCACGAAGAGGTAGGTCGGCACGGCGAAGGCCTTGCTCGACTCGCGGACACCCCGGAGGTTCGCGGCGGCGAGGAGCACGACGAACACCAGGGCCAGTTCGACCCGGAACTCGTTGAGGAACGGGAGCGCGGAGATGATGTTGTCCACGCCGGACGCGACCGAGACCGCCACCGTCATGACGTAGTCGACGAGCAGTGCGGAGGCCACGACGAGCCCCGCCTTCTCGCCGAGGTTCCGGTGCGCCACCTCGTAGTCGCCTCCGCCGGACGGGTACGCCTTGATGAGCTGTCGGTAGGACGCGACGACCACGACGAGCAGCAGCACGACGAGGGCGGCGACCCACGGGGCGAACGTCAGGAACGCCATCCCGCCGAGCAGCAGGATCATGAGGAGTTCCTGCGGCGCGTACGCCACGGAGGACAGCGGGTCACTCGCGAAGATCGGCAGTGCCAGGTGCTTCGGGAGGAGCTGTCCCTCGAGCTTCTCGGAGGGGAGGGGATCCCCGATCAGTCGCGCTTTCAACGACCGGATCTCGTTCGTCACGAGCGGCAAACCTACTCATTTCCGGGCGCGAGTCAACACGACCGACCCCGGTGGTATTCCCCGTCCGTGCCGGTTCGGGTCGGGCGCACCCCGGAAACCCCTTGCGGTTGACGCTGCGTCAACCTCTACCGTGGTCTGCATGAGGGATTCGACAGACACGGCAGCCGCAGCTGCGAAAGCACCGCACGGCATCGCCGACGTGGCGCGTTCCGCCGGTGTGTCGAGCCGCACGCTCCGGCACTACGACGCGATCGGCCTGCTGCCGGCGACCGCGGTCGGCGAGGGCGGGCTCCGACGCTACGACGACCGCGCGCTGGTCCGGTTGCAACGGATCCTCCTGCTGCGCGGGCTCGGACTCGGGCTGGCCGACGTCGGCCGGGTCCTCGACGGCGAGCAGGACGACGTCACAGCCCTCACGGCGCACGTCGCGTGGCTCGAACGCGAGCGCGACCGGCTCGCGCGGCAGCTCGCGGCCGTGCGGACCACCATCACGAGGATCGAGGAAGGACAGGACATGAACGCCACCGACACGTTCGACGGGTTCGACCAGACGCGCTTCCGGCAGGAGGTCGAGGAGCGCTGGGGGCCCGCGGCCTGGGACCGAGGCGCACGCTGGTGGGAGTCGAAGGACCCCGCCGCGAAGGAGGCCTTCCAGGCGGAACAGTGGGCGATCGCGCAGGACGCCGCAGCGCTCGCCGCGTCGGGCGCGGGTCCGGCATCGGAGGCCGGCACGGCACTCGCGCGGCGCCAGTTCGCCTGGCTCGCCGAGGCGACGCCCCCGGCCGAGCTCACCGCCGACCGGTTCCGCACGCTCGGTGACATGTACGTGCAGGACGAACGGTTCACGCACGCCTACGAGTGGGCGGGCGCGGGTGCCGCGCGCGCCCTGCGGGACGCGATGCACGCCCTGGCCGACCGCGGTCTGTGACGGACGACCCGCGCCTCCTGGCGGACTGCCTGGAGGCGCGGGTCGTCACCGTCTGTCGGCCGCCGGTCGTCAGAGGGACTTGCGCAGCGCCTCCAGGCCGTCGCGCAGACGCGTGACCGTGTCCGCACCGAGCGTGCCGCGGGTCGCCCGACGGCGGAGGTCCGCGCGGACCTGCTGCCGGAACGACGACAGGACCATCTCGACCTCGCGCAGGGCGCGGGCGCCCTCGGACGGGACGTCCACGGGCTCGTCGGCGGTCCGTCCGCGCGGTGCCTGCGCGCTCGCCGCGAGGTCGGCACGGAGCGACCGCATCGCCTCGCCCACCGAGGCGCGGACGCCGTCGGCCAGGGACTTCACCGAGTCGTTGACGCCGTTCTCGACCGCGGCGATCTCGTCGGCACGGGCGTCGAGCTCGGCACGGCCCGCGTCGGTGATCGCGTAGACGGTCTTCCGACCGTCCGCGGACTTCGTGACGAGCCCCTCTTCCTCGAGCTTGGCGAGCCGCGGGTACACGGTGCCGGCGCTCGGGACGTAGGTGCCGCCGAAGCGGTCGCCGAGGGCCTGGATGACCTCGTACCCGTGCATCGGGTGGTCCGCCAGCAGCACGAGCAGGTAGAGGCGCAGGTGGCCGTGCGCGAAGACGGGGCTCATTCGGGCACCTCGCCGTCGTTCACCGGGGCCGCGGGCGTGGTCGGCGCAGCCGGCGCGGTCGGTGTCGTCGGTGCCGTCGGCTCCGCGACGGGTGGGGCGTGCAGCACCGCGATGTCGCCGGACACCGAGTTCACCTTGAGGTCGAGCCACTGCCCGGACAACTCGCCGCCCTGCTTGACGTAGGAACCCCGCACGCCGCGGATCTCCGAGTCGTCGAACTGCAGCTTGCCCGAGGCGGTGCTGACGGTGCACTGGTAGGGCACGCCGTCCTCGAGTCGGACGCTCACCGCACCGGACACCGTGTTGACGCGGGCCTGGTCGGGGGTGCCGTGCAGGTCGAGCACCACGTCGGCGCTCACCCCGTCGGCCGAGAACCGCGGGATCGCCCCGGTCGCCACGACGTCGCCGGACACGGTGTGGACCGTCAGTGCACCGTCGAGCTCGCGGATGGTCGTCGTGCCGGACACCGCGTTCACGGTGACGTCACCCGCGACGTCGTCGACGACGAGGTCGCCGGACACCGTGTTGAGCGTGGCGCCGCGGTTCGTGCCGGACAGCAGGGCCCCGGCCGAGACGACGCCGAGGGTGACGATGGCGTCGCGGGGCACGAGGACGCTGACGTCGGCGTGGGCCTTGCCACGGAACGACTTCAGGAAGCCGATCGGGTCGTCCCACCGGACCTGCGGGTGGTCGATCGTGAGCGTGTCGCCGTCGAGCTCGATCTTCATCGGCTTGCCGGACACGCTGTGCACCTCGACGCGGGCGGTCGGCTCGTCGTGCGCGACGACGTCCACCTGTCCTCCGGCGAGGCCCACGCGCAAGCGGCGGACGATCCCGGTGTCGATCACCTTCGGCTCCTCGACGAGCCACTTCTCCTGGGCCATGTTGCCTCCTCGAACTCGCGATGTATCGCGTCTGTGGCAGACACGTTATATCGCGACCCGGACGCACGCAAGGGCTCTAGGCGACCTCCGAGGCGGCGGCGACCCGCGCCTCCTGGACCGGTGTGGCGGCACGCGTCCGTTCCGGGCTCCACGGGAACCGGCGGAAGACCGGCATGAGCGGCTGCACCATCGGACCGATCGCGAACGCCGCGACCACGGTGCCGGCTCCGACGTCGCCGCCGAGGAACCAGCCGACGATCACGACCGAGACCTCGATGACGGTCCGCGCCACCCACACCGGCCAGCCGAGGCGCTCGTGCAGGCCGACCATCAGGCCGTCACGAGCGCCCGTGCCGAAGCCGGCGCCGATGTAGAACGCGGTGGCGACCGCCAGGAGCACCAGCCCGGCGACGAACAGGAGGACCCGGCCGACGAGTTCCGACGGCGTCGGGACGAGCCAGAGCACGAGGTCGGCGCTCGGTCCGATCGCCAGGGCGTTGAGCAGCGTCCCGATGCCCGGCTTCTGGCGGAGCGGGATCCAGAACAGCAGGATGATGCCGCTCGACACCACGGTGATGACGCCAAAGGACCACGGCACCACGTTCTCGAGGCCCTCGGTGAGGACCGTCCACGACGAGACCCCGACGACCGCACGCACCTGCAGTGCCGTCGAGGCGCCGTAGAGGAACAGGCCCACGAAGAGCTGGGCGAAGCGGAGCGTGAGGGCGGTCGAGCGGGGCATGGCTCGATCGTCGTGGAGATTGGACTGCGGGTCGAGAACCAATTCCGCTACCGTGGATCCATGACCCCGGTCCTGCTCAGTGCCCGATCCGCAGCGCTCCTCCTCACCGACTGGCGCGCCGGTACCGACGCCCCCGCGTACGAGGCGCTGTCCGACGCGCTGCGCGTGCTCGTCATCGACGGGCGGATCCCGCAGGGCGTGCGGCTGCCCGCCGAGCGGGGCCTCGCCACCGCGCTGGGCGTCTCGCGCACCACGGTCGCGAACGCGTACTCGAGGCTCCGGTCCGACGGCTTCGTGGTGTCGCTCCGGGGGTCCGGCAGCGTGGTCCGGCTCCCGGCCGGGCTGATCGGCCGACCGGACCCGGAACGGCTCGGCGGTGTCGTCGACGACGACCTGCTCGACCTCCGCAAGGCCGCACTGCACGCGGCTCCCGGGATCGCCGAGGCGGTCGAGCGCGCGGTGCGGCACGTGCCCGCGGCGCTCGCCGGCATCGGGTACGACACCGTCGGGGACCCCGGGCTGCGCGCGGCGATCGCCGAGCGGTACACCGAACGCGGCCTGCCCACCGACCCGTCCCAGGTCGTCGTGACGATCGGGGCGCAGCACGCGATCGCCCTGCTCGCCCGGGTGCTCGTCCGCCGGGGCGACGCCGTCCTCGTCGAGTCCCCGACCTACCCGCACGCGCACGAGGCCTTCCGCGAGGTCGGCGGTCGACTCGTCGGCGTGCCCGTCGACGCGCGGACCGGGTGGGACGCCACGGCGCTCGAGACCACGATGCGCCGCACGGCGCCGGCGGTCGCGTACGTCATGCCGGAGCTGCACAACCCGACCGGAGCGACGATGTCCGCGTCCACCCGGGAGCTCCTGCTGTCCGTCGCCGCGTCGACCGGGACGACGGTCATCGCGGACGAGACCATGGGCGAGCTGCGGATCGAGGGCTCGCCGTCCCTGCCGTTGGCAGCGGCCGACCCGTCCGGGGCATCGGTCGTGATGATCGGGTCGGCCGACAAGGTGTTCTGGGGCGGCCTGCGGATCGGTTGGATCCGCGCCGCACCGGCGCTCCTGCAGCGGCTGCTCCTCGCCCGGCCGACGGGCGACCTCGGCACGCCCGTGCTCGACCAGTTGGTCGCGCGGGAGCTCGTCCCGCGGACGGCGGCGGTCCTGGAGGCGCGGCGCGAGTACCTGCGTCAGGGTCGCGACGACGTCGTGGGTGCGTTGCGCGCGCGGCTCCCGGAGTGGGACGTGCCGTCGCCGGCGGGCGGGTTGACGACGTGGGTCGGGCTCGGGCGACCGGTGTCGAGCGCGCTGGTGCTCGCCGCACGCGCCGAGGGCGTCGTGCTGGCGTCCGGCGGGGTCTTCGGGCTGGACGGTGGGTTCGAGCGGTTCCTGCGGGTGCCGTTCACGATGTCCCCGGCCGACCGGGTGCGGCTCGTCGACGTGCTCGAACGGTCGTGGGCACGGATCGGTGGCGACGCCGCCGGCGTGCGGGGGTCGCTCGCCGCGGTGGTGTGACGCGCCCTCCTCGCTCGGCAGTGTCATCCTCCGGGGTGACGCCCCTCGTGCGATCTGGCTCTGCGGAGTGATGCGTGCGACGCCCGGCCACCGGGATCCTGGTCCCATGGAGACGACCATGCACGCCGGCACGACGGCCCGTCCGGCGCCCGCTCCGACCCACGCGGTGCCCGCCGCCGCCCGGGTCTCGATGGCGCTCACGGGGGCACTGCTCGCCGGGGTGCTGACCTCGTTCGGGCAGGCGGTGCCCGGACTCTCCTCCGTCGCGAACTCCGCCGGACCCTGGTTCGTCGTCGCGGCTGCGCTGTGCCTGCTCGCCGGTGTGCGGTCGGGGCGCTGGGCGTCGCCGGTCGCGATGGTGCTCGGCGTCGTGCTCCTCGAGCTCATGCACGTGGGGTACTGGGCGGCGACGAACCTGCGCGGCTACCCGGACGTGCTGTCGATCACGAACTTCTGGGTCCTGATGGGCATCCCCGCCGGGGTGCTCGCGGGTGCGGTCGCGGTGGCACTCCGGTCACGGGACGTCGGGTGGCGCGGGGCAGCGCTCGGGGCGACCGCCGCCGTGCTGGTCGGCGAGGGCGTCCGGGCCCTGCTGCAGGTCGCGGACACCACGGGGCCGGTGACCTGGGTGGTCGAGATCGTCGTCGGTCTCGCGGTCCTCGTCGTGGCGGTCGTGACGGCACGGACCCCGCTCGGCCGGATCGTGGCGCTCGCGACCGGCGTGCTCGGGACCGTGGGCGTGCTCGGCGCGTACCTGCTCCTCGGCGGCTGAGCGCGTCGAGGGACGCCCTGCAAGGATCAGGGTGTGCACCTCCTCTCGGTCTTCAGCCTCCGCAACCGGGCGCTCATCGCGCTCGTCACCGTCGTCGTCGCGGTGTTCGGCGGCATCGCGCTGACGAGCCTCAAGCAGGAGCTCATCCCCAGCGTCCAGTTCCCGCAGGTCGCCATCGTCAGCGCGTACCCCGGTGCCACGCCCGAGGTCGTGTCGAACGACGTGTCGACGAAGATCGAGCAGGCGATCCAGGTCGTGCCGAACCTCGAGTCGACCACCGCGACGTCGTCGACCGGGCAGAGCGTCGTCTCGGCGTCGTTCGACTACGGATCGAACCTCGCCAGCGCCGAGGACAAGATCCAGACCGCGGTGAACGCCCTGTCGCTCCCGGACACCGTGCAGACGCAGATCGTCACCGGGTCCTTCGACGACCTGCCCGTGCTGCAGCTCGCCGTCACGGGGAAGGGCGACCAGGAACAGCTGGTCGACCGGCTGAACGCCACGGCGATCCCCGACATCGAGAAGCTCGACGGGGTCCGGCAGGCCGACGTCTTCGGCAACCCGGGGCGCCGCGTCGTGATCACCCCGGACACTGACGAGCTCGCGTCGCGGGGCCTGAGCACCCAGTCCATCGCGGACGCACTCGACGACAACGGGACGCTCGTCCCCGGTGGCACGATCACCCAGGATGGCACGACGCTGTCGGTGCAGACGGGGGAGCGGATCGCCTCGATCAAGGACATCGAGGGGCTGCCGTTGACCGCGTCGTCGAGCGGCGGGTCGTCGTCCGGGACCGCGTCGTCCGGCAGCTCTGGAGCCGACGGGGCGGGCGCAACCGGTTCGGCGGACGCGACCGGGTCGGCGGACGGGACCAGTGGGACGGCGGCGAGTAGTGCGGCGGGGGCGAGCGGCGCCTCCAGTGCGACCGCCGGTGGATCGACCGCCGGGACCGCCGCGACGACGCCGACCACCATCGGCGACGTGGCGAAGGTCGCGATCGAGGAGTCGCCGCGCACCTCGATCAGCCGCGTGAACGGCGAGACGGCACTGACCATCGCGATCACCAAGACGCAGGAAGCGAACACCGTCGACGTCTCGAAGACGGTCCGCGACGCCCTCCCCGGCATCGAGGCGAAGGTCGCCGGCGACCCCCGGTTCACCGTCGTGTTCGACCAGGCGCCCTACATCCAGCAGTCCATCGACTCCCTCGCCGAAGAGGGGCTCCTCGGCCTCGGGTTCGCCGTCGTCGTGATCCTGCTGTTCCTGCTGTCGGTGCGGTCGACGATCGTCACCGCGATCTCGATCCCGACCTCGGTGCTCCTCGCCGCGATCGGCATGCGGGCGACCGGGTACACGCTGAACGTCATCACGCTCGCCGCGCTCACCATCGCGATCGGACGCGTGGTGGACGACTCGATCGTGGTCATCGAGAACATCAAGCGGCACCTGCAGCCCGGGGTGGACCGGACCCGGGCGGTGCTCGACGCCGTCCGCGAGGTGGCCGGCGCCGTCACCGCGTCGACCCTCACCACCGTCGCCGTCTTCCTGCCGGTCGCGTTCGTCGCGGAGCTCGTCGGCGAGCTGTTCCGGCCGTTCGCCCTGACCGTGACGATGGCGCTCGTGGCGTCGCTGCTGGTGTCGCTGACGATCGTCCCGGTGCTCGCGTACTGGTTCCTCCGGACGCCTGCCGCCGGTGGCACCGTCGCTGGTGGCGCTGCTGCCGGCGGTGCTGCTGCCGGTGGGGCTGCTGCCGGTGGGGCTGCTGCCGACGGGTCCGCTGCGACCACCGCGCTGTCGTCCGCCGAGGACCTGCACGACGCCGGCACGTCCGACCGGCTCCGGCGCGGGTACCAGCCCGTGCTCCGCTGGGCCATCGGTCGGCCGGCGCTCGTGGTGGTCCTTGCGGTCCTCGTGCTCGGCGGCACCGCGGCCGCCGTGCCGTTCGTCAAGACGAACTACCTCGGCGACTCCGGGCAGAACACCTTCACCGTCACGCAGGACCTCGAGCCGGGGACGAGCCTCGACGAGCAGTCCGACGCGGCGCAGGAGGTGGAGCGCGTGCTCCGCGGTGTCCAGGGTGTGCAGACCGTGCAGACCACCATCGGGACGAGCGGGCAGTCGATCCAGGCGGCCTTCGGGGGCGGGGCGTCGGCCTCCGTGCAGTACAACGTGACGACGGACGCCGGCGACGACCAGACCACCATCCAGTCCACCGCGCGCGACCGCATCGACCGGATCGACGGCGTCGGCGAGGTCAGCCTCTCGTCGGCCGGTGGCGGTTTCGGCGGTTCGAGCGACATCGAGGTCGACGTCACCGCGCCGACCCAGGCAGAGCTCCGGACCGCGGCGGCGTCGGTGCTGCGCGAGATGCGGAAGGTCGACGGCACGACCGGCGCGACGAGCAACCTGTCGGCGTCCGAGCCGTACCTCGCCGTCCGGGTCGACCGGCAGGCGGCCGCGGAGCGCGGGCTGACCGAGACGCAGGTCGGCGGGATCGTCGCCGCGGCGGTCTCGCCCCGCGACACCGGCACGATCGAGATCGACGACGCGACGCTCGACGTGTACATCGCCGACCCCGAGCCCCCGACGACCGTCGCAGCACTGCGGTCGCTGTCCGTCCCCACCTCGACCGGGTCGGTGCCGCTGTCCGACCTGGCGACCGTCGAGCAGTCCGAGGGGCCGACGTCCATCACGACGTCGAACGCCGTCCGGACGGCCACGATCACGGTGACCCCGGACTCGACGAACCTCGGCGCCGCCGTGCAGAACGTGACGGCGGCCGTCGACGCGCTCGACCTGCCGCGTGGCGCATCCGCCGAGATCGGCGGTGTCGCCTCGAGCCAGTCGTCGGCGTTCAGCCAGCTCCTGTTGGCCATGCTCGTCGCGGTCCTGATCGTCTACGTGATCATGGTCGCGACGTTCCGGAGCCTGCGGCAGCCGCTGCTGCTGCTCGTGTCGGTGCCGTTCGCGGTCACCGGCGCGCTGCTCCTGCAGATCGTGACGGGGATCCCGCTCGGTGTGGCGTCGCTGATCGGCCTGCTCATGCTCGTGGGCATCGTGGTGACGAACGCGATCGTCCTCATCGACCTCGTCAACCAGTACCGGCGCCGGGGGCTCCGCGTGCACGATGCCCTGATCGAGGGTGCGACCAGACGACTCCGGCCGATCCTGATGACCGCACTGGCGACGATCTTCGCGCTGCTCCCGATGGCCGTCGGGTTGACCGGCCGGTCCGGGTTCATCTCGCAGCCGCTCGCGCTCGTGGTCATCGGCGGGCTGGTGTCGTCGACGCTGCTCACCCTCGTGGTGCTGCCGTCGCTGTACGCCCTCGTCGAGGGGCTCTTCGAGCGGCGTGCCGATCGGCGGGCGGCGCGTGAGGCCGCGGCGGGGGAGGCCACGGCGCGTGAGGCCGCTGCAGGGGAGGCCACTGCGCGTGAGGCCACGGCGGGGGATGCCGCGGCACGCGGGGCCGCGGCGGGGGAGGACTAGCGGCGGTACTCCGCGTCGATCGACGAGATCGGGTCGACGACGGAGGCCGCCGGCGCCGCCGCGGGTGCCTCCTCGCGCTCGACGGCACGGAACCACGACACGAGGACGCACGTCAGCGTCACGAGGAACACCACGCCGGCGCCCTGCGACAGCACGGTCATCCGTCCGGTCACGGCCGCGTACCCGCCGAAGGCGACCGCGGCGGTGAACGACAGACCGAGCAGGAGCTCGGCGAACGTCTGCAGCGAGGAGTGCCGCTCCCAGCGGGACGCAGTCGCGTGTGCAGGGCGCATCGAGGTGTCGGTCACCCCCGAAGTCTGCGGTGCGCGGGTGCCGAGCGGCAGTCCCGACTCCGGGTGCCACCCGGCCGGGGCACGTGGCGCCCGGCGCCGGTGCCGGTGCCCGAGTCTCGGCCCCGCGGACACTTTCGCGGCCGCACCGCCCGAGGAACGTCCGCCGAACCGAGACTCGGGGCCGCGGCGGCCACCAGCCACGCGCGGCCGCGCCTCAGTCCAGGTGCTCCCGCAGGAAGCTCGCCACGCGCTTGCTCATCGCCTCGTCGAGCTGCGCGATGGAGTGCGCCGACCCCTCGACCGCGACGAACGTCACCGGCACGTCATGTCGTCGGAGCGTCGCCGCGAACTCCTGCGACTCCCACAGCGGGATGAACTCGTCGGTGGAGTGGCCGATGAAGAACGGCGCCGTGTCCGAGGTCACGTGGTACTCCGGCGATGCGCGGGTCGCGGCCGGACAGTCCGAGTAGGTCCGGCAGCCGAGGTACAGCAACTGCTTCCGCTGGAACGCGGCGGAGACGCCGTCGGCCTCGGTCGAGCGGGTCGTCAGGTTCGTGGGGCCGCTCAGGTCGACGACGGCCCGGATCCGGTCCCCCTCGGCGTAGGCGGTCGAGTCGTGGTCCGTCACGGCGAGCATCGCCGCGAGGTTCCCACCGGCGCTGCCCCCGAACACCCCGACCCGCTTGCTGTCGACGTCGTAGGTGGACAGCGTCGTCGGACGGAACACCCAGTCGAGTGCCCGTCGGACGTCGTCCAGCCCGGCCGGGAACGGGTCCGTCGGGGCGAGCCGGTAGTCGACGTTGAACGTGACGAAGCCCTCGGAGGCCAGGTACTTGCACACCGATCGGTACGCGGCGGTGGCCTTGTCGCCGTGGGACCAGCTCCCGCCGTGGATCATCAGGACGGCGGGACGCGTGCCGCTGGCCGCCTCGGCGACGGCGGCGTCGCCAGCACCAGCACCGGCAGCGTCGCCGGTGACGGTCCCGTCGTCGGCTGCCCCGGCCCCCGCAGCGGCGACGCCGGCCCCGGAACTCCCGACACCACTCGCACTCCCGTCCCCGGCCGCGTCGGCTCCGGCCGCGTCGGCCCCGACCTCGTCCGCCGTCGCGGAAGCCGTCCCGCCCGGCGTCGGCGTCGGGGTCCTCGTGGTGTCCGGTGCACTGTCCGCCGGCAGGCACACGTCGAGCCGCTGCAGCGCGTCCGACCCGTACGGCACGTCGGCGACGACGTCGATGCCGTGGTACCGGAGCGACAGCGGGTAGATCACGGGTCCGGCGGTCACCGTGCGGTTCTCGTCACCGACCGGGTCCGTGCTGCACGACGCGACCGCGCCGAGCGCCACGACCGCGGCGACGAGCGCGAGCAGCGTGCGACGGCCTGACCTCATCGGATCAACGGTAACCCGGTCCCCGCACGCCGTCGTCCACCCACGGGAGGAACCGACCGTCCCCTCCTCCGCCCCGAGGACCACCGCCGGACGAACCCGTCCAGCGGTGCCAGGATGGTGACGACCCCGCAGGAGGACCCGTGAGCCGTCGCAAGGCCTGGAACGCCGACCCCGAACCACTGCTCCGCGTCGAGGAGGGGTTCCGCCTCGACCGGGTCGACCCCGACGGCACCCCGGGGTTCCCGGGGCGGAAGATCGACGGGCTCGAGGCGCTCGCCGCCGGGGCCTCCCGACTGTCCGCGCTGCAGGAGCGACTCTGGGCCGCCTCGACCGCCGGTGACCAGCGCCGCGTGCTCCTCGTGCTCCAGGCGATGGACACCGCGGGCAAGGGCGGGATCGTCTCGCACGTCGTCGGCGCGGTGGACCCGAACGGCGTGCACTACGCCGGGTTCAAGGCGCCGAACGCCGAGGAACGCGAGCACGACTTCCTCTGGCGCATCGAGCGACAGCTCCCGGGTGCCGGCCAGCTCGGCGTCTTCGACCGCTCCCACTACGAGGACGTCCTCATCCAGAAGGTCCGCGCGTTCGCCCCGCCGGAGGAGATCGAGCGCCGCTACGGAGCCATCGTCGACTTCGAGGACGAGCTCGCCGCGTCGGGTACGAGCCTCGTCAAGGTCATGCTCCACATCTCGAAGGACGAGCAGCGCGAACGACTCGGTGAGCGCCTCGACCGACCCGACAAGCACTGGAAGTTCAACCCCGGCGACATCGACGAGCGCCTGCTCTGGGACGACTACCAGGACGCGTACCAGACGGTGTTCGACCGCACCTCGACCGCGACGAACCCCTGGTACGTCATCCCGGCGAACCGCAAGTGGTACGCCCGGCTCGCCGTGCAGCAGCTCCTGCTCCGCACGCTCGAGGACATGCAGCTCACCTGGCCCGCAGCGGACTTCGACGTGGCCGAGCAGCGGCAGCGGCTCGCCGAGTCCTGACCCGCGAACGGTCCAGGAGGCACGGATCGCCCCCGCCTCGCAGCCCCGGCCCGGCGGTGGGCTGGCCAGCGACGGTCCGATCGCGTAGACTCACTCGGTCGGCCTTCGACGCCGTGACATTGCGATCACGGAGTTTTCGTTTGGGTGTGTGTTGCTCGAGGGCTGGATTCACGTCGATCCGCGACGGGAAGAACCCCCTCTCCGCACGCAAGCCCCCGCCGATGTCGCTGCCGGGCGCTGCGGTACGTCTGCACCCCGAGAAAGTAGCCATGGCCCCGTACAACAAGGGCGGCGCGGACAACCGCGCCTCCGACCGTGTCCGTCACCCGAACGGCACCCCCGCCGCTCGCAGCAGCAAGCACCGCGGTTTCCGCGCCGCCGACCCGTCCGCTCCGCGGCAGAAGCAGCGTTGGGACGCCGAGGAGCGTCGCGGCCGTGCGGCGCAGGGCGAGCGCCCGAGCCGTCCGAACTGGGAGCCGCGCGACGGTGGCCAGGGCCGCCCGCAGCGTGATGACCGTGGTGGCCGTCGCTTCGACCGCGATGACCGCGCTCCCCGTCGCTTCGACCGCGACGACCGTGCGCCCCGTCGTGACAACGACGACCGTCCGCGTCGCTCGTTCGACCGTGACGACCGTGCCCCGCGTCGCTTCGACCGCGACGACCGTGCCCCGCGTCGCTTCGACCGCGATGACCGTGCTCCCCGTCGTGACGACGACCGCGCTCCGCGCCGGTTCGACCGCGACGACCGCGCGCCGCGCCGGTTCGACCGCGACGATCGTGCGCCCCGTCGTGACGACGACCGCGCTCCGCGCCGGTTCGACCGTGACGACCGCGCGCCGCGCCGGTTCGACCGCGACGATCGTGCGCCCCGCCGTGACGACGACCGCGCCCCGCGCCGGTTCGACCGTGACAACCGTGCGCCCCGTCGCTTCGACCGCGACGACCGCGCTCCCCGCCGGTTCGACCGCGACGACCGCGCTCCCCGCCGTGACGCCGACGACCGTCCGCGCCGGAACTTCGACCGCGACGACCGCGCCCCGCGTCGCTTCGACCGCGACGACACCGAGCGCAAGCCCTTCGTCCCCGCCGACGACGTCAAGCTCGAGAAGCTCCAGGCCGAGGCGACCCTCGCGGCCGACGTCGAGGGCGTGACCTTCGCCGACCTCGGCATCGGCGGCAACATCTCCCGCGCCCTGGCCGAACTCGGCGCCACGAGCCCGTTCCCGATCCAGGCAGCGACGATCCCCGACGTGATCGCGGGCAAGGACGTGCTCGGCCGTGGCCGCACGGGCTCCGGCAAGACGATCGCCTTCGGCGCCCCGCTCGTCGAGAAGCTCATGGAGAACGGCGGCGGCACGAAGCGCAAGATGGGCCGCGCCCCGCGTGCGCTCATCCTCGCGCCGACCCGTGAGCTCGCCCTGCAGATCGACCGCACCGTGCAGCCGATCGCCCGCTCGGTGGGCCTCTTCACGACGCAGATCTACGGCGGTGTCCCGTACGGCCGCCAGGTCGGTGCGCTCGAGCGTGGCGTCGACATCATCGTCGGCACCCCGGGGCGCGTGCAGGACCTCATGAACAAGGGGACGCTCGACCTCAGCGAGGTCGTCATCTCCGTGCTCGACGAGGCCGACCACATGTGCGACCTCGGGTTCCTCGAGCCGGTGCAGGAGATCCTCTCCGCCACGGCCGAGGTCACCCCCGAGGGCAACCGCGCCCAGAAGCTCCTGTTCAGCGCGACGCTCGACGCCCAGGTCGCGTCGCTCGTCGAGCAGTTCCTGCACGAGCCGTCCGTCCACGAGGTCGCCGGTGAGGACCAGGCCTCGTCGACGATCGACCACCGCGTGCTCGTGGTCGAGCAGCGCCAGAAGGACCAGCTCCTCGAGGAGCTCGTCGCCGGCGCCGGCAAGACCATCGTGTTCGCCCGCACCCGCGCCTACGCCGAGCGGCTCGCCGACCAGTTCGAGGACGCCGGCATCCGCGCGACCTCGCTCCACGGCGACCTGAACCAGTCGCGCCGGCAGCGCAACCTGCAGCTCCTCACGAGCGGCCGCGTGAACGTGCTCGTCGCGACCGACGTCGCCGCCCGTGGCATCCACGTGGACGACGTGTCGCTCGTCGTGCAGGCCGACGCGCCCGACGACTACAAGGCGTACATGCACCGCTCGGGCCGCACGGGTCGTGCCGGCAAGGAGGGCACAGTCGTCACGATCGTCCCGCGCAGCCGTCGCCGCAAGATCGAGGGCATCCTCGAGCACGCGGAGATCGAGGCGGACCTCGTCGACGCCGCCCCCGGTGACGGGATCGTCGCGGAGCTCGCCGCGCGGTAGTCGCGAGCCGCGGCAGGACGGGAGGCGCGGTGCCAGCTGGCACCGCGCCTCCCGTCCGTCACATGGTGAGCAGGAACAGTCGGGTCGCCGCCGTCGACCCGACCCTTTCTGCTCACGATGCGCCGCGTCAGCGGTTGAAGAAGAGCAACCCGCGCACGTACCCGGCCTGCCCGGCGTGCTGCGTGCAGTCGTCGAGGATGCTGACGAGCCGCGCGCCCCGCGTGACGGGCGGGTCCCATGCGTCGTCGACCACCGGGTCGAAGTCCGACGGCTCGAGCGTGCCGACGTAGGCGACCGTGCGGTCGTGCACCGCGCGGAGGTAGTCGACCAGCAGGTCCGCCGAGGCACGGACGCGTCCGACGTCGTCCCGCGACATGCCGTAGCCGAGCGCCTCGGCGGGGAACGGCAGTCCGAACCGGTCCACCCAGCCGTCCGCCGCCCACACCTGCTCGGTGCCCGCGAGGTCCGCGATCTGGGCGTCCTGCCCGCGCGCGATGTGCCACGCGAGCCAGGCGAGGGTGTTCGCATCGGCGGCCGGACGTGCGGCCAGCTGGTCCTCCGACAACCCGCTGACGGCGCGCTCGACCGTGGCGGGGACGCGGGAGAACGCTTCGATGAGGAGTTCTGAGGGGGTCATGCCGGCAACGCTACGCGCGGTGTCCGACACCGTTCGTCACGGCTGCAGGCCGGCGATCGTCCCCGCGACGGAGACCGATCGCGAGTGGCGTTCGAGCGCAGCGCCGAGCCGGTCGAAGGCGTCGGCGAGGCCGGCGCGGTCGCCGGGGGCGATGACCTCGCGGAACGCCGACGAGTAGACGGCGCCGATCTCGCGCGCGACCTCGGACCCGGACGGGGTGAGGTGGAGGAGGATGCTGCGGCGGTCGTCGGGGTTCGGGCGACGCTCGATGTGGCCGCGCTTCTCGAGCCGGTCGATCAGGCTCGTCATGGCACCCGTGGACAGCTCGAGGTACTCGCCGGCCTGCTTCGGGGTGATGCCCTCGCCGTCGGCGGACGCGAGGAAGAACACGAACCGGGCGTCCGTGGCGTTCAGCCCGCGGGTGGAGCTCTCGTGGTGCAGGACGCGCGCGTGCTGCATCTGCAGCACGCGGAACGCCGTCAGCAGCTTCGCGACGTCGCCGTCCGGGTCGACCTCGGGGATGCTGACGGTCGGCGACACGGGGGCCGGGGGGAGCTGCGCGGCGTCCAGGGGTCGCGCGAGCGCGGTGGTGGTGTCCGTCATCGGGCGGCTCTTCTCGGGAGGGTGATCGCCTGCGCGATCGGCGGGACGGCACGGGTATGCCGTCGTGCTGCTCATTGAACAAGTATCTCACCGATTGAGGTACCCCCAACTGTGGGGGTGTAGCTTCCCTTGTGAGCCACACGGCGCTCAAGTAGCTTGATCGTCGTAGCAACCACGGCGCCGTCGCGACCAACCACCGCGGAACCCCGGCGCCCCTTTGGATCAGGAGCTCCGTCATGTCCCGTGTCACCCCGCGCGCTGCGCGTCTCGCCGCCTGGATCGCCATCCCCGCCGCTCTCGTGGCCTCGGGTGTCGTCGTCTCGGCCGCGTCCTACTCGGCCTTCTCGGCCACCACGGTCAACCCGACCAGCAACTGGACGGCCGGCAGCGTCGCCCTCACCGACGACGACAACAACACCGCGCTGTTCAACGCGACCGGCCTCAAGCCCGGCTCGACCGGCGCGAACTGCATCACGGTCACCTCGACCGGCACGCTGCCCTCGACCGTGAAGCTCTACGGCACGAACGCAGCCACGACGAACGCCCTCGCGTCGAACATCAACCTCACCGTCGAGCAGGGCACGGGCGGCGGCTTCGGCTCCTGCACCGGCTTCACCGCGGCGTCGACCAACGGCACGCTCTACAGCGGCACCGTCGCGGGCTTCGGCACGGCCTCGACCAACTTCGCCACGGGTGTCGGCAGCTGGGCCCCGACCGGCAGCGGCTCGGAGTCGCGCGTCTACCGCTTCACCTACACCGTCTCGAGCACCGCACCGAACACCGTGCAGGGCGGCACCGCGGCCCTCGGCTTCACCTGGGAGGCCCAGAACAGCTGAGCCGGCGACACGGGAGCGTGATCGACGCTCCCGTGTCCACCGCGTGACGTCCGGGACCGAGCCCGATGCGGGCCCGTCCGTCACCGTCCGACAACGCGCCCCCGGTCGAAGGCAGTCATGGTCAGCATCGAAGTGCACGGCGGTCCCACGCCGCACGACGTGCTCCGTGACGCCGTCGACTGGGGGCGCGTCGTCGTGGCCACGCTCGCCCGCGGTGTCGTCGCGACCCTGCTCGGGCTCGCGCTCTGGGCGGCTGCCCCCGCCGTCATCGGCTGGCAGCCGACGACGGTGATGACCGGATCGATGGAGCCGCGGCTCACCCCCGGCGACGTCGTGGTCTCCCGCCCGGTGTCGGCCGGGGACGTCCGGATGGGCAAGGTCCTGCTCGTCGACGACCCGGACCAGCCCGGGCACCTCCGCATGCACCGCTACGTCGAGGACGGTCCGCGCGGCACGATCGTCACGAAGGGCGATGCCAACCCCCGGCAGGACTCCACGCCCGTCGAACCCTCGGCCGTCCACGGTGTCGCGTTCCTGCGGGTCCCGTTCGTCGGTGCGCCGATCGTCTGGCTCCGCGCGGGGGAGTGGGGCAAGGTCGGGATGCTGGCGCTCGGTCTGGTCGCGGTGCTCGCGCTCTGCACGATCGACGGATCGCTGCGGCGGCTGGTCGGTCCGGCGGGGCGTTCGTCGGACGACGATGCGTCGCGCGGCGCGGGTGGCGGACCGGACGGTGGCGCTGGCGGCGTGCGTGTCCGTGACGGTGTCGGTGTCGGCGTGGGCGTCGGCGTGGGTGACAGCGCCGGCGCCGGTGACGGCCAGGAGGCGCGGGTCGACCCCGCCCCGCGCGTCGCCACGGCCCCGACCACCGCCCCCACCGCCGTCGTGAGCCGCCGTACCCTCCGTCGCGCGGACCGCCGAGCGCGTCGGCTCCGCCGGCTCGGCGGCGCGGCCGCCGTCCTCGTGCTCGCGGGCGGTGCCGGGTTCCTCCTGCCGGCGGAGGCCGTCGCCGGGCCGTGGTCGCGGACCACCGTCACGTCCACCTCGTTCGACGCCCTCACCGTCCCGCAGGCCACCGCGCTCGCCTGCACCCCGAACGGCGACGGCTCCGTGAACATCGGCTTCACCTACGGTGGGCCGGCCGCGACCTCGTTCTCCGTGATGAACGGGACGACCGTGCTCGCCACCCAGTCGACCTCGCCCGTGCGCGTCGTCGGCTCCGGTCTCCTCAACCTCGGCCAGGTGTACACCGTCACCGTCCGCGTGAACTACCTCGGGAACTGGACGTCGACGAGCACCGCGACCGCCCGGATCCAGACGGCCCTCATCGGTACCAACCTCAGTTGCGCCTGAGTTCTCCACAGGTCGCCGCGGGGCACCCGGCGATGTCCCCGGCCGGCGCTACCGTGACCGCATGCGCATCCTGCACACCGGCGACTGGCACCTCGGCCGCACACTGCTGGGTGCCGACCTGCTCGAGCACCAGGCGGCCTTCCTCGACTGGCTCGTCGACCAGGCACGGGCGCGTGCGGTCGACCTCGTCGTCGTCGCCGGGGACGTCTACGACCGTGCCATCCCGCCGGTCGACGCCGTCCGGATGCTGTCCCGGGTGCTCGAACGGCTGGCCGAGACGGCCACGGTCGTCATCACCCCGGGCAACCACGACTCCGCCGCACGACTCGGCTTCGGTGCCGGCGTGATGGACCCGCGGGTGCGGATCCTCGCCGAACCCGCAGGCATCGCCACCCCGGTCCTCGTCGACGACGCCGACGGGCTCGTCGCGGTGTACGGCATCCCGTACCTGCACCCCGACCTCACCCGGTACGCCCTCGCGGCGGTGCCCGACGAGCCGCTCGCCCGCTCGCACCAGGCCGTCGTCGGTGCGGCGATGGACCGCGTCCGCGCCGATCTCGCCCAGCGGCCCGGTACGCGCAGCGTCGTCGTGGCCCACGCGTTCGTCGGCGGGACCGAACCGAGCGACAGCGAGCAGGACATCCGCGTCGGCGGTGTCGACCGGGTGGCGCGTGCCGTGTTCGACGGCATCGACTACGTCGCGCTCGGGCACCTGCACGGGCCGCAGCGTGTGGGGGACGGCGACCGCGTGCGGTACGCGGGCTCGCCGCTCGCGTTCTCGTTCGGCGAGCGGCACCAGCAGAAGTCCGTCACGGTCGTCGACCTCGACGACTCCGGGCAGGTGACGGCCGAGCTCGTGCCGGCGCCCGTGCCGCGGCGGCTCGTCGACGTCCGGGCCACGATCGACGAGATCGAGTCCGGGGCGCACCGGTCGGCGGCGGACGCCTGGGTCCGCGTCGCCGTGACGGACACCGTCCACCCGGAACGGATGTACGCCCGGGTGAAGGACCACTTCCCCCACGCCCTCGCCATCACGCACGAGCCGGCCGACCGCGCCGAGCGTGCCGCCGCCCGCGCGGTCACGGCGACGTCCGACCCGGTCGAGGTGGCAGCCGACTTCGTGTCGTTCGCCACCGGCACCGTGCCGGACGACGACGACCGCGCGATCCTGACCGAGGCGTACGAAGCTGCTGCCCTGGCCCTCCAGCGTGAGGGGGACCGCTGATGTACCTGCACCGGCTCGAACTCCGCGCGATCGGCCCCTACCCGGACCTCGTGTCGATCGACTTCGCCGCGCTCGCCGCCTCCGGGGTGTTCCTGCTCGAAGGGCCGACGGGTTCCGGTAAGTCGACGATCATCGACGCCGTGGTGTTCGCCCTCTACGGTGGACTGGCCGGTGCCGACGCGAGCGACGACCGGTTGCACAGCCAGCACGCCGACCCAGCGGTCGAGCCCGTCGTCGAGCTCGTGTTCGAGACCGGTGCCGGTGTGTACCGCGTCCGACGCACGCCGCAGTACCAGCGCCCGAAGCAGCGGGGGACCGGCACCGTGAAGCAGCAGGCCTCCGCGCAGTTGTTCCGCCTCGCCGGGCCGGCCGACGTGGCCGGTGAGCCGATGTCCTCGCGCATCCCCGAGGTCGCGGTCGAGATCGCCCGGATCATCGGCCTCGACAAGGCGCAGTTCCTGCAGACCGTCGTCCTGCCCCAGGGCGAGTTCGCCCGGTTCCTGCGGTCTCCCGGCGAAGACCGCCGCAAGCTGCTGCAGTCGTTGTTCGGCACGCAGGTCTACGACCGGACGGCCGACGAACTCGCTGTCCGCCGTCGCGCCGTCCTGGCCGAGGTCGAGGGCGCCGACGCCCGGGTCCGCGACGCCCTGAACCGGTTCGCCCAGGCTGCGGGTGTCGACGAGCCGGACGAGTCCGACGTCCCCGCGACCGTCGCGACACTCCGAGCGACCGCCGACGCTGCCGAGTCCGCTCGCGCCACCGCGTCGCACGCGGCCGCTGCTGCGGCGGCGCACGAGCAGTCGGTCACTGCTCGTGCAGCCGCACTGGACCGCCGCGCCGTCCTCGTCGCACGTCGTGCGGAACTCGACGCGGGTGCCGACGGGGTCGCCGCGGCCCGCGTACGCCTGGCGTCGGGCGAACGTGCTGCCCGCGTCGCGGTCGTCGCCGACGGGCTCGACGCCGCACGCGCCCGCTCCGACCACGCCGCCGCGGCGGCGGACGCCCTCCGCGCACAGCACGGCGTGACGACCGACCGAGACGCCCTCGCCCACCAGCGGACCGCCGTGACCGAGTGCCTCGCCGCGGTCCGGCATCGCATCGACCTCGAACGGGCGCTCCCCGGCAGGCGTCAGGCGATCACCGATGCCGTCGCTCGCGGAACCCTGCTCACCGAACGCCTCGCCGACCTCGACACCGCGCTCGATGCCCGCCCCGCCGAACGCGCCCGCATCGTCGAGGACGCCCGGGCCGCCGCCACGCTGGCCGCCGGGTCCGAGGCCGCGCGGCTCGAGGTCGAGCGTGTCCGTGCACTCCGGGCCGACCTCGTCGCCCGGGCCGCGTCCGAGCGGCGCGTGCAGGGTGCCGAGCAGACCGTCATGGCCGCCCGCGCCACCGCCCACGAGCTCGTCCGGGTCGAACAGCAGTTGCGGGAGCGCCGCATCGCCGGACTCGCCGGAGAGCTCGGCGCCGCACTCCTGCCGGGCGACCCGTGCCCGGTGTGCGGGGCGACGGAGCACCCGGTCGTCGCGACACCGCAGGACGACCACCCCAGGACCGAGGCGATCGAGGCCGCGGCCGAACGTGCCCGGCGTGCCGAGCGCGCCCTCGGTGACGCCGCGACGGCCCTCGCACTCGAACGGGCCGAACTCGCCCGGCTCGTGCATGTCCTCGGTGACGTCGACGACGACACCGTCGACGCCCTCGCGGCTGCGGCCGACGCAGCCGTGACGGCGGCGCACGACGCGGCCGTCCGCGTGCGCGACCTCGAACAGCAGCGGGCCGCACACGACGAGGGGACGCGCACCCTCGAACGGCAGCGGAACGAGGTCGACGCCGAACGCGCCGTCCTCGCCGGAGCAGCCGCAGCAGATGCTGAGCGCCTCGAGCAGGACGAGTCGGCGGTGTCGGCCGCGATCGAACGCGTGGCCGAACACCTCGACGCTGCGCCGGAGACCCTGCGCCAGGGGGTCGAGTCGCTCGACGCGCTCGTCGGTCGACTCGACGCGGTGCTCCAGGCCGACAGCCGCGCGGACTCGGCAGCAGCAGACGTCCGCGAACGTGCGGCCGAGGTGGACCGGGTCCTCGCCGAGCAGGGGTTCGACGACGTCGCCTCCGCCCGCGCCGGGCTCCTCGACCGAGCGGACGCCGAAGCACTCCGGGCCGAGGTCGCCCGTGCCGACCAGGCCCGAGCGGTCGTCGACGCGGGACTCGCCGAACCGGCGGTCGTCGCTGCGGCCGACGACGACCCGGCAGCGCTCGACCTCGACGGAGCCCGCGCAGCACGGGACGCCACCGCAGCCGCGGCCGAAGCAGCCGTCCGCGCGGCCACGACGGCGGTCGACCAGGCCGTCGCGTCCGAACGGTGCGGAGCCGAGCTGGACGCCGCGGTGCGCGCTCGCGACGACACCTCTGCGCGCAGCCGGGCCGTGGTGCGGCTCGCCGACGTCGCGGCAGGGGTCGCAGCAGCCAACCCCACCGGGATCACCCTCGGCACCTACGTGCTCATGCGCCGCTTCGAGGACGTCGTCGCCGCGGCGAACGACCGGTTGCGGGCGATGCTCGCGGGCCGGTTCACGCTGGAGACCTCCGACGAGCGGGAGTCCGGCTCACGTGCACGGCGCACGGGCCTCGCGCTCGCCGTGCACGACCAGACGACCGACACCGTGCGCGACCCCCGCAGCCTGTCCGGCGGCGAGACCTTCACGGTGTCGCTGTGCCTCGCGCTCGGTCTCGCCGACGTCGTCCAGGCCGAGGCGGGCGGGGTCTCCCTCGGCACGCTGTTCGTCGACGAGGGGTTCGGCACGCTCGACCCCGAGACGCTCGACGACGTGATCGGGCAGTTGTCTCGTCTGACCGCGGGCGGCCGTCAGGTCGGGATCGTCAGCCACGTCGAGGAGCTGAAGCAGCGGATCCCGGAGCGCATCGCCGTGCGGCGCACGTCCGACGGTGGGTCCCGGGTGACGACCACGGTCTGACGCCCACGCACGAACGCGCCCTCGCGCACGAACGCGCCCCCGCGCACGCACCCGCCCGCGCCC